>VBKX01000104.1:0-11098 GCA_005879435.1 Deltaproteobacteria bacterium | reverse complement strand
TGAGTTAAACGAAACGCGGGTGCTGGCGCCCCACGATCGTCAAGCGCTGCAACGCGCAAGAAAGCTGCTGGTCTGTGAGATTGCCGAAGTCTTGGGCGAGACAATAAGCGCCGCCGAGGAACGGCTAGACAAGGCGCTTTCAGGTGCGCAAAGCAGGATGACAAAGTGACAAGGTCCTGGCAAATATTTTCCCCGGTTGGAGAGCTTGAGATATATTGCGAGACACCAGAGTCAAACTCAGGGTGGGTGGTGCGCCAGAGTTTCCCCGTCTTTTTGCAGAAGAGATAATTCCTCGATTGCGCACGCAAAGAGGATTTCAAGATGAATCAGCTTCGTCGCGGCTCAGCGCAATGCGATTAATTTCCGGGATAACCAAGACGATGCGGACGCTTACAATCACGTGGTCTAGCTCGACATCCTGAACGTATTGTCAAAAGTTGAAAGCCTGCCCCCTTGTGGAAACCTTCGAAGTCATAGGATCGACCTCTTCCAGGGCATTGTTGCTAGCCGTGCTCAATCTGACAGGCTTTGCCCCCGAGTAGGACATGTCCTTCGCCCGTTGGACGGAGAACCGTCAGGGCACGCTTGTGAATGGGGTATTCGGATTTCATCCGATGGAATAACCGGAACAGAGTCCGATCAAATTGCCGACTGCGTCACGCAACGAGAAACAAAAGGGCGAGGAGCGAGAAATGAAAAGCACGGTTTCATACAAGAACTATCTGATTCGCGCCGAGTCATTTCAGCGCGAAAAAAATGGCACGTGGATACCGCAATATAACTTCACGCGACAAACCATCGCCAGCAAGGGAAACGATTTTCCATCGCAACAGTATCAACTCAATGAAGCTTTGCCGACTGAAGATGCAGCCGACGATTTTGCCCTGCAAAAAGCAATGGAATGGATTGATAAAGCTCACCTCCAAGTCGAAGGGCAAAGCACGCCAGTACGAGACTGAAAAGATGGAATAGATTCTCCGCGAATGTTTTGACCTGTGCGCCTGCCCTGCATAACGCCAAATCATACTCATAACCCAATGGGGGTTACCTCCCTTGTTGACCGATTGCCACTCAATGGGAACAGCAACAATTGTTCAATATTGGACAGTGGTTCCTTTTACGACGTGGTAGCCTGTTGAAAATTTGCATCGAGGAGGCGCGAGTTCTTGAAACATTGGATAAAACTACGATCGTCAAGTCAGAACACAAATTCGACGCAACGGATGGGAAATTCGCGGCTGTTTGTAAGCGCGCCAAGGCCCTATCTCGGCATCGTTATCGGATCATGGGGGACAAAGCGTGAGCAGAACGAGGCAGCAAATGATCGCTGAAGTGAATGACGGCGAAACTAAATTGACCAAGCCCGCCTGGTATCAGACCACCGCCAAGTATGCGCAGTCGAATCCCGGCCGATCGCTGTGGCAAATCTTCGATACTCTTGTTCCTTATTTGGCGCTATGGGCGGCGATGGTTTATACGGTTCAAACAGAATTGCCCTATTGGATTACTTTAACGCTGGCCGTGGTGGCAGGCGGCGTCCTGGTTCGGATTTTTATCTTTTTCCACGATTGCTGTCATGGATCCTTCTTTGCCTCGCGCCGAGCAAATACCATCTTAGGCTACGTCACGGGTATTCTGACCTTTACTCCGTTTGAACACTGGAGACACACCCACAACAGGCATCATGCCACGACGGGAGACCTGGATCGACGGGGAGTTGGCGATGTCCGGACAATGACGACTGAAGAATATCTGGCGGCACCGCTACTCAGGCGGTTCGCCTACAGGTGTTACCGAAATCCTTTCATTTTCTTCGGTCCCGGAGCGGCGCTGCTGTTTTTATGTTTTAATCGATTTTCTCGCAAAGACGCGGGACAGATGGAGCGCCGGAGCGTGCTTCGCACCAACATGGCACTCTTGTTCGTCGTCGGATTGGCGACTTGGACAATCGGGTTTCGGACCTATCTCCAGATTCAGTTGCCCATCATTCTGATCGCCGGGAGCCTCGGGCTCTGGTTGTTCTATATTCAACATCAGTTTGAGAACGCGTATTGGGCGCGTCACGGATCTTGGGATCCGATGAAAGTAGCGCTGGAAGGCAGCTCGTATTTCAAATTGCCCAAAATCCTCCAGTGGTTCTCCGGCAATATTGGCCTGCATCACATTCATCACGTGCGCCCGAATATTCCCAACTACAATCTGCAACGGTGCCACGATGAAATCCCGGCGTTTCACACCGTCAATGTCATCACGCTGGGGACAAGTCTCAGGTCGCTGCAACTAGGCCTATGCGATGAAAAAAGCCAAACGCTGGTTAGTTTTCGCTCTTTGAAGGCGCGTGGTCGGGAAGCTGACCTCAACATGATCTGATGTTACGATTCATGCTTCGCTATCTCGTTTTCGTAAGTCGCCGCAGCACAGCGTGAGTGAATAGCGGATTCTTGGAGAGTCATGTCCACACACATCGACTTGCTATCACGACTTAATTCACCTAGGCTTACTGCTCTTCTCGCAGTCGTAGGGTTCCCCTCCGCGGTTACTTGAAATTCTTCAAGTAAGCCTCTCTTCATCACCCCTCCAAGCAAACGGCCGTCAGCTCCGGCCAAAAAGGGGAAATAGATTGAGTTCGTTATTCGTTATTGTCATCCCTATGGCTTTAATCATCATCGGGATCCTATTGAACAGTTTTCACATTGTCCATGATCAACCGACATTTTCATTCGAAGAGGATCCGACCCATAAACTCGCGGCCGAGCGGCAAGCGAATTATCATTTTTTCCAACTCCAGAGAGAGCGACTCTTAAAACGCCAAAAACGAGTCGGTCAATACGGCTGGTTAGTTCTGGCGGTGTTTGTCGCTTCGTCATGGTTTCTTTACTCCGACGCCGTCAGAGGCACAACTGTGTCGAAGCAAATCAGCGCAATCCAAACATTCGCGGTAGCCGACAGCAAAGAAGCGGTTCTGTCCCTTACTCTTAGTGACGGCAGTAACGTTAAATACGTCGTCAAAGTCGCGGAACCCTACACCGCCCAATCGCTAAAGCGAGATGACCCCTCTGCAGAAATCCTGCAGAATTGGCAACTGGCGAGCGCGGGAACAGCAGTCAATGTCGGCGCTGCCAAAGTGCCTCTTGGGATGGCTCTGAGAATTTCGAATTGAACGGCAAAAGGTTGTTGGGTGGTACGCAGCGATTGTGGGGCTTAGCCGTACGTAAATAGCGAACACGAGACGATCTTCATCGACGATGAGGCAAAGAACGAAAAATGAAAAGCAGCATTTCATACAAGAACTGGCTCATTCTCAGTGAATCGTTTCAGCGAGAAACCAAAGGCAGCTGGATTCCGCAGTATACCGTGACGCGTCCGGATGCCAAAAACCAAACCAGCGGCGTTCCAGCGCATCACGCTCAACTCGACAAAACGTTTTGGAGTGAAAATGAAGCCGACGAGTTTGCCCTGCAAGACGCCATGCATTGGATCGATAAGAATTGACGGTTATCTAGCATAAAAGATGACCAGGAGGTTTTTATGTCGTTATTGAACCAGTTACCGGAAACCGTTTTTACGACAAAGGTCGACGAGCTGCTCAACTGGGGCCGCGCCTCGTCGCAGTGGTACATGTTGTTCGGCTTGGCCTGTTGCGCCATCGAGTTGATGCAGACCGGAGGACCGCGTGCCGATATCGATCGCTTCGGCGCTGTGCCGCGGGCCACGCCGCGACAGTCCGATCTGATGATCGTCGCCGGCACATTGACCTACAAAATGGCCAAGCGCACCAAGCTCCTTTACGATCAGATGCCTGATCCGAAGTACGTCATCTCGATGGGAAGCTGCGCCAACTGCGGCGGGCTTTTTCAGCTCGCCTATTCGGTCTGCAAAGGCGTGGACAAAATCATTCCCGTCGACGTCTATGTTCCCGGCTGTCCGCCGCGTCCCGAAGCCTTGACCGAGGGGCTTCTGAGAATCCAGGACAAGATCATGCAGGAGAAATGGCTGGTAAAAGACACCCCGTTATCAGCGTGAGCTCTGTCGCCCACAGAAAGGAGATCTTCTGCCATGCCTGGAGAAATAACAATCACCGATCGCGCCACGGAAAAGATCCGCAAGCTCCTCACCGGGGCAAACGAAGGGCATGGGCTGCGCGTCAACGTTGTCGAGGGCGGCTGCTCCGGCTACGGGTACAAAATGGAAATTGATTCTGCCGCGGCAGAAGATAAGGTCTTTGAGAAAAATGGCGTCCGCGTCTTGCTCGGCGCGAAGAGCATGCTTCATCTGGACGGGACCGAGATGGATTATAAAGACGAGTTGATGCGATCGGGTTTCGTGTTCAACAACCCCAACGTCAAAGGAACCTGCGGTTGCGGCACTTCTTTCAGCACCTAAGGAAGCCCAGGCCACAGAACGCCCGCTGTCTATCCTTAGAACCAAGGGTGTCTTAGAAGGCCATTACACAATTCGATTTTGATTCCCGTTGTCAGGATGGATGCCCTTCTAGCGATCACGCAGATTATCAGCGTACGGCGAACGACCGCAAGATTGACATTCCTTTCCTCGGACAAGTGGATTTGCTCGGGGCGTCTTGGAGATTCGGGTTGACAACGGGTGCTTAGTGACTACTGTTAAGAAAGTCAGTCCTAGGGTTCCCTTCCTCGGTTACCTGAAATTCTTCACGTAAGCCAAAAATCCTCCACCCTATCACCAGTCCAACCAAGGAGGTTGATATGTATACTCGCAACGTCAGTATGAAGCTGAAGGTCAATAGTGCGAAGGAGTTTACCCAAACTCTCGAGAACGAGGTAATTCCCGTGCCCCGCAAACAAAAGGGATTTAAGGATGAGATCACCCTCATCGCCCCGGAACGTAACGATGCAGTAGCCATTAGTTTCTGGGATAGAAAAGAAGACGCGGAAGCTTACAACCGCGAGAAATATCAAGAGGTCTTGAAGACCCTGTCCAAGGTGGTTGAGGGCACTCCGAAAGTGGAGTCCTTTGAGGTCGCCAATTCGACTTCCCACCAGATCGCAGCCAGAGCGGCCTAACTAGAGAGGCCTTCCGGTTCGGGGAGGGGGCTATCCCCTCTCCGGGTCGTATTGAATAGCCGCGGAAAAGCACAAGTTTGAAAGGATAGTAGCGCATCTTAAATTGTTATGTAGCTAACAATAAGCGGTTGCATCGCAACATGCCGAAGCCAATCCAACATTTGTCCGAACTTGAAAAGCCCGTTCAGCGGTGACCGAAAGCCCCGAACAGGGAGGGCCGTATGGCCAATTTGTTCTACAAAAATCCGCTCATCGTTGTCTCCGCTCGGTTCGACGAAAATACTAGATTTTGGGTTCCTATCGCTGACATCAGTTGGGAAGCTGACGGTCAGCAAGGATCGCACACGATAATTGGCCCTCTTCATAATTTCGACAGTTGGCGGGAAACAGAAAAGCACATGATAGACTTGGCGAAGGCATGGATCGATGACCTTCCCTCGCCGTCATAAGTCGTTACGCCTAACCCCTGTGATCGAGTAAGAGTGTCATGTTTGTTTGGCTGAAATAATTGCGGTCCCTCTTCGATTCAAAATGAGTCACTACCTTTGAAAGGGATGGCTTGTTCTAAGGAGATCCTTGCTGAATCCGTAGACTCACGACTGAACTTCGGATCGTTTACGAACGGGACCGTGCTCGTGAAACGTCATCGAGCAGAACCGTCAACATGTAGAGAAAATGCCGTGTTCATGGGACGTGCTCGTCGAATTGAGGAAAAGCCGTGATTCGTGCTCGTGCACTTAGCAAATCCCTCGGTCATTCAGCGCGGCTGTTTCGGCAATTGGAACCGCGATAATTCTGTTTAGACTCGTTCAATATTAGACAGCAACCCTTTCCCATTCATGGTACGTTTAGATCGAAAAGTCTTGTTTTTGGCAGGCCCTTTGACGCGGTCAGCGTGTGCCCGGCTATTCCCTGATTTTGCGCGCGCTCCGTAGTCAAAGATAACCATGAGGTTCTTAGGTCGTTATTAGACCAGTTGCCAGAAACCGCTGCGTGCGTGACACGTGATCGTGCTCGGATTGATTCACCGGTCAAGTTTCACGGGCACGATAAGGACGAATGCAGGCGTCAAAGAGAGGTGTCAAGTAACCTGCTGGAGAGAAAGCATGCCAGATCTGACGGCGCAACCTGAAGAAAAGAAAAAACGTAAAGGCACGGCGCTACTTGCGGTGATGGACGAAAATTGCAGTAGCTGCGCCGGCTCGCCTCTATGCGAGCTGCACTGCCCGGTAGAAAACTGCATTAATTTACTCTATGAGGAAACCCCCGCCGGCGGACTGAAGCCGTATCGAGTCTGGGTCGACAACGACAAGTGCATCGGCTGCCAGATGTGTTTCAGCGACGATTTAACCAAGATCCATCGGCACAAAGAAACCGGCGAAATCTTCCGCGAGTATGCCGGAAGATATTACGACGGCTCCAAAAAGCCGGTCGAAGAGAACAAGCTGCCGAAGAAATTTCAGCTCGAGCTGATTGGCACGGAGTCCGACGATCGGCTCGATAAAAAAATCTGCCCCTGGGATGCGATAAAAATGTACGAATTCGACGAGGGCGCCGAGCTGTCCAAGAATTTCTATGAGCGCGAAAAAATCGATGAGGTGAACGGCGTGTACGTCATGGACGCCGACGAAAAACGACGGCTGGAAAAAAAACAAATTGAACTCTACATGGGCGGCGACTAAACGACCAACGAAATACCTTTTTCCATCGAGTGAGAGCGATGAAAAGAATTGAATACCTGTCGCTCTGGGAAAGAGCGTACCTGCCTGAGATCGTGCGCGGTCTCTCAGTAACCGGTTACCACTTTTGGCGTAATCTGAGCATTCATATTTTGCATGCCTTCGGTTTAGCGAAATCCAGTCAAGCTGATGTCACGGTGCAATATCCGGAGGAAAGAGCTTCTTACCCGGACACCTTTCGCGGCCGTCACCGTCTAACTCTCGGCGCGGATGACACCGCCAACTGCACAGCTTGTTTTCTTTGCGCAACTGCTTGCCCGGCTGAGTGTATCTACATCGAGGCCGGAGAAGATCCGCGTAATCCGGTCGAGAAGTACGCGGTGCGCTATGAAATCGATACATTGCGCTGCATCTATTGCGGTTTTTGCGTCGAAGCCTGTCCTTGCGACGCGATTCGCATGGACACCGGAACTCATCCCGGCAATTTAGGATTTACCAGGAAGGCTTTTGTCGAAGACAAAAAGGTTCTCACGGACCGCTCGCGCGAGTTACAGGCCAAAGGCAAAGAAGGGCTCTACGAGGAGTACGTCGGCCGTTATCGAAAAGTGTAGCGCGAAGAAAACCGAGCCGGCGGTTCGTGAGCACGTGAGGAATGAGCCGGCGCCGAAAGTTTCACGCTCTTATCACTTTGCGAGAATCGGCTTCGGGAGACCAGGAGTCTTTCAAAAAGAAAGCTGAGTTACACATGAAATTATCTATTCGCAATTTTACAAGTGGTATATTTCCGGTCCCGTCCAACCGACAGTTCGCCGAAATGCCCGTTGAAAACGGGCCGCGAAAGCGTGTGGCAGATTTCATCGCCGACATCCGCAAGCAGTATGCTGAGAAAAAGAAGAATTTGTCGCCCAACGATAAAAAATACCGACCGTCTCCGATCTGGTATTTTTTCGTTACGGTTTTTCTCGTCCTGCTCGTGCAAAATTTTCTCGGTCGCTCTCATGTCGAGATCATCAGCTATAGCCAATTCAAATCCCTCGTCAAGAAGGATTTGATCAACGATCTTGTCATTCGTGAAACGACCATCGACGGCAATTTGAAGGCGGCGGCAGTGAAGGAAATTTTCACGCCGGAGAAATTGAAGGAGATGTCTCCGGACGTACTCGCGAGGAAAACCCGTGTTCCCTTCCTAACGGTAAAAGTGGAGGATCCCAGCCTCACAGCCGAACTCGAAGCAGCCAAGATACCATTTAGCGGAGAGGTCACCAGCAATTGGCTGCCGACGATTCTATCCTGGGTCGTTCCCGTGGGGTTATTTTTTCTGTTGTGGAGCTATCTTGGCAGGAAGATAGGGTCGGCAAGCGGCGGTCTAATGCAGATCGGCAAGAGCAAAGCGAAAGTCTACATCGAGAAAAAAACCGGTGTCACCTTCGCTGATGTTGCAGGCATTGATGAGGCCGAAGAAGAGGTCGCCGAAGTCGTCGGGTTCCTCAAGGATCCGGACAAATATCAAAGATTGGGCGGCCGTATTCCCAAAGGCGTCTTAATCGTCGGGCCGCCGGGCACGGGAAAAACTCTGCTTGCCCGCGCCGTCGCCGGCGAGGCAGGGGTTCCTTTCTTCAGCTTGACGGGCTCTGACTTCGTCGAGATGTTCGTCGGCGTCGGCGCGGCACGGGTCAGGGATCTTTTTATGCAAGCAGTGAAGAGTGCGCCCAGCATCATATTCATCGATGAGCTCGATGCCATCGGAAAGGCTCGCGGAGTGAGCATGCTCACGGGCAACGACGAGCGCGAACAAACCCTCAATCAGCTCCTGGCCGAGATGGATGGGTTCGATCCGAATCAAGGAGTCATCATCATGGCCGCCACCAACCGGCCGGAGATCCTCGACGCCGCGCTGCTCCGTCCCGGCCGCTTCGATCGGCAGATCCTGGTGGATCGTCCCGATATCAAGGGAAGGACAAAAATCCTCCAATTGCACGCTAAGAAAGTCAAGCTCTCGGCTGATCTCGATCTCGCTGTTGTGGCAGCGAAGACGCCCGGCTTCGTCGGCGCCGATCTTGCCAATATCGTCAACGAAGCGGCTTTGCTGGCGGCGCGCCAGGACAAAGAGTCGATCGATATGGCGGAATTTGACGAGGCGATCGAACGGGTGGTCGCGGGACTACAAAAAAGGAGCCACGTCATCAACCCCAAGGAGAAAAAAACTGTTGCCTATCACGAGTCGGGTCACGCTCTCGTGGCAGAGCTCGTGCCGGGCGCCGATCCCGTTTCCAAGATTTCTATTATTCCCAGGGGAATCGCCGCCCTCGGTTATACGACGCAGCTGCCAACTGAAGACCGCTATCTGATGACACGTTCTGAACTGCTCGCGCGCATCGATGTTCTTTTGGGCGGCAGGGTCGCGGAGGAGATCGTTTTCGGCGATATATCAACCGGCGCGCAGAACGATCTGCAGCGCGCCACCGAGATTGCCAGAACCATGATCACCCAATTCGGCATGAGCGAAAAGCTCGGCTTGGCGTCTCTCGAAGGACCGCGCCATGCCACGTTCCTGATGGTGCCCACCCAAAGTCCCAGAGAGTACAGCGAGGAGACCGCCCGGCTCATCGATGCCGAGGTCAAACAAATATTGTCGGAAGCGCATACTAAGGCTCGCGACATCTTGCTGGCGCACCGCGCCGCGCTGGAAGAATTGGCGAAGCTGCTGCTGGAAAAAGAAGTCGTCGACAGGCCAGCCTTGCAGGCGATCCTAAAAGTACGGAGCATCGACAGCATGAAGGAAAAAAAGCGTGTCGCGGACATACACGGGAGCGAAGCCGTTCTGCCGAGCGCTGAGAAAGACTAGCTGCTGGATTGGCGATGAGTGGTGCGTTGACCGGCGATGATTCAATGAAATCGGGAGAGCGAAATATGAAGAGCGCAACGCGGCGGCCCGGAGATGAACCGCAGTTCGACGAGCACGCCAACGAAGATAGTTATTTTACCGCGAAAGAACATGAGCTGGTCGAAGATATGAAGTTCGAATTTCACAAGGCTGAAGCGGACCGGCGGGAAACGCAGATGGCGACTTGCCCCAAGTGTTCAGGGCAATTCGCAAAGTACCGATTTATGGGATTCGATTTAGAACGCTGTGAAAACTGTGAAGGAATCTGGCTCAATAAAGGCGAGCTCGCGGGGATTCTCAGACAGCAGCGGAGCCGCCCGCTGGGAGTTTTTTTAGATCGATGTTTTTCCAAGAGTGAGAGAGCAAAGAAGATTTAGCGCGGCGTGTCAAAATTAATCATGTAACTTCAACGTCATTCCGGACCGGCTTGCGATAGCGCGCGCAACGCGGAATCGAAGAATCCCAAAGCGTCGCCATGCCCGCGTTCGCAGGCATGGCGACGGCTTAGAGGGGAATGACCGATTGAACAAATTTTAGTGAAAAATCCACCGGCAATTCGCCGGCGATCGCTGCCCGGGTCTTTTACGCTTTCTCAGTAAGATGCTTGGCGCACGCGTCGGCAACTTTGCTATCGGGCTTATCCTCACCCGGCATGATCGCCCAACTCTGCTTTTCTATGTAGCGGCCTTTGTCCCAAGAATCTTTTCCCTTCATTTCTTTGAGCTTGTCGCCCTTGTCCGAGTCGCGGTTAAATTGTGCGACACAAATCGTACCCAAGCGTTCGGCGACGGCATCCGCAGCAATCTCCTTCGCCATTGCCGCAGCAGTCCCGCTGGTCACCCATCCGCCATAGTTGAACCCGACGAGAGCTAATACCGCCGCGCCACCGAGGGCGCTCCACCCACCTAGCTTAATTTTATCCCAATCCATGAGACACCTCCCTTAAGTACAAGTTTGGAACACGCCGATTTAATTCCCCGCAATGGTGACAAATCCAATAGTCCGAGTATTGTTTTGTGACGGAGCATTCTTCACAAACACTGCAAAAACCGTGACGGCAGCATTCGCATTCAGCACTGCCAATCTCAGCCGACGAATGGTTGGCTTTGGCCCACGCCCGTTTCGCGGAACCGGCTTCGATCAGAACACGACCCCGGCTGTCCACGTCGTTGGATTCCTCAGTCACCCGCCGCACCCCTCCATCTCGCAGATCAACCGAATACCAAGCCATCTTACCTTCCTTCTTACACGCGAGCGTTGCGCTCGAGCGCGGCCATAGGAGGCTATTGATTTTCATGCTGGGCTTACTCAGCCACAGTTGCTGTCTAATATTGAACAATCTCGAAAAGAATTATTGCCAGGCTCACAGGTAGGCACACGCGGAAATTGCGCTGATCCGAGTCACAGCCGGTAAGTCTAGATTCCAGCTTCGGGGACCCGCGGTCTCACACGTTCCTGGAGTCGCTATACCGGCCACTGGGCTTGAGTCAATTCTT
>VBKX01000588.1 GCA_005879435.1 Deltaproteobacteria bacterium | reverse complement strand
GATAGCCGACCTTGTTCATGTTAGGCATCAAAAAGTGACTCACCGTCATGAACGTGCCGTCAGGCACCGTGCGGGTAAACGTGTCGCGGATGCCGAACTCGGTTATTTCGTAAGTGAGCTTTTCGTCAGTCCAGAAGCGAGTTTTGGGCGTGCGGTGGAGCCATTTGAAATGGTGCTGGTCAACGCTGTTTTCAACCGTTTGCAAATAGTTACAGTGAATAACCCGCGCGGCCAGCGAGCGCTCGCCGTCGTCTCGAACCAGCACATCCCAACGCGGCAGGAGCGGCGCGGGCTCCGGCCCGATGTAGGCGAAAATAATTCCCGCGGCTTCCTGCGCCTTGTAAGCTTTCTGGCGCACACGATCTTTAAACGTGCTTTCTGCCGGTTCGCCGGGCATCTGCAAGATTTTGCCCTCAATGTCGTAGAGCCAGCCGTGATAACAGCAGCGCAAACCGCCGTCTTCGATATGGCCGAATTCCAGCGATGTGCCGCGGTGCGAGCAGCGCAGGGTGAGAAGTCCGACCCGACCCTGATCGTCACGAAAGACAACCAGATCTTCGCCGAGCAATCGCCGGCGCAGCGGCCGACCTTTGAGCTCCGTGCTCAAGCCGATCGGATGCCAGTAGCGGCGCATCATTTCGCCGCAGGGTGTGCCCGGACCCACGTGGGTGATCAATTCGTTTTCTGCAACGGTAAGAGCCATGATCAGTCTCCTGAGTGAATATCGCGTAATAACTAACTGGGCGGAGATATAGTCGAGAAGTCAGCGCAGTGTCAACGTACGTCTTCTAATGGATTCCCTTCCGCTCCAAAAACGCTTTAAACCCTTCGCGTGGCGAGTTGGCTTTCAGTTTATTCTTGCGCGCGTTTTGTTCGGCGTCGAAGCGTTCGCGCCAGGCCATGCCGACGTCGTCATTGAGCAGACGTTTGATGCCCTGCACCATGCGCGGATCGTTTTCACTGATCTGTTTAGCCATTTCGACCGCAGCATCGCGCAACTGCGCGCATGGCACGACTTGGTTGAGCAGTCCGATGCGTTCGGCTTCGTCGGCTTTGACCGGCCGCCCGGTGAAGAGCAGCTCTTTGGCTTTGGGCATGCCGACCACTAGCGGCAATGACCACGTCGAGTTGGCGCGACCGTATTTGGCGGCGAGGAACTGAATTTCCGCGTGCTCGCAGCCGATGCGCATATCCAGCATAGTCGTCAATTGTGCGCCGGCGCCGTAGGCCAGGCCGTTGATCGCGCCGATGATCGGTTTGGTGAAAGTGGCGAGATGCCAATTGGCTTCGCGGCGGATGTCCGTTCGCGCGGCCATTTCTTCCGGCGTGGATTTCACCATTTGCATGATGTCGCCGCCGGCGGAAAAGGCGCGCGGCCCGGCGCCGGTGAGAATTACCACGCGCGCTTCGTCATCGTTTTCGATCTTGGTGAGTTCTTCATCCAACTCGCAGGCGAGCTCGTAGCTGAGGGCGTTGAGTTTCTCGGGGCGATTGAGAGTGATGATGGCGACTTTATCGACGCGTTCGGCGAGAATATTTTGGTAACTCATGTGATTTCTCCTCTAGTCCACCGCACATTACAACAGAAAGGCGATTAGCCTGCAAATTAAAGCGACGTCGGCGATGATAATGACCGGAAAGAAGTCATCGCGTGTAGGGGCAACCCCCTGTGGTTGCCCGTTCGAGGGTTCGAAGAGGGCAGGCACGGGGCCTGCCCCTACCTTTAGGTTCGATAGGGTTCGTAAACCACTGCCTGTTTGATCGCGGCGTCAATTTTCGTCGCCATCGGATTGCGGATTTCTTCGGCGATGTGACCGATGGCGCCGAGGGTCCTGCCGATCAACGCGAACGCCTTGGTGATTTGCCACGGGTAACCCATGTCCAACGCGATCGCGCCGATGGCGCCGGTGACGTTGACCGGGATTAACCGTTTGCGCCGTTCGGACGCGAGCGCAGAGAGCTTCTGGATCAGCTCGCAATACTTACCGTAGACGCCGGTTTCTTTGGCGATACCAAGGAGCGTGTCGACGCGCGGGTCGCCTTCGGCGTGGGTGCGGTGACCGATGCCGGGCATGCGCTGTTTTCTCTTGCTGTAGTCGTCGATGATCGACGCAGCGATCGCGTCCAAATCGGGATTCTCTGCATCGGCGGGAAGGGCGTCGACGAGCATTTTTGCCGACCATTCCGAGGACCCCAGGTGCACGCTGCCGGCACCGCACAGGGCCGCGGCCACCGCCGCCTGCATCGCCTCGGGCGCGCAATGATAAATAAGCCGCGCCGCGATGACGTGGGAAATCAGGCCATGCTCCACGAGTATAATCAGAAGCGCGTCGAGCATTTTGGCCTCATTGGGGGTCGGCAACCGGCCGCGCAAAATGAGGGACGTCATATCCGTAAAGGTGATCTTGCCGACCAACTCTTTGTTCAAATCATAACCGCGCACGAGTATGCGATGCAGTTCCGCATTGCCGATGCCCGTGACGATCTTAACGGGTTCCGCCATGTTTTAATTCCTCCAAGAAAAATTTTGTGCGAGTGAATAGTAAGCTACGCAGTTGCCGCTCGTCAAACGGCAAACAACGGGGTTCAAAGTTCAACGTTCAATGTTCAAGGTTCGGAACCGACGCTCTGACTTTGAGCCTTGAACCTGGAACCTTGAACTAGACGCGGGGATGGTCAGTTTATTTCCGCTGCTATTTGGGTGTAATATGCCGGCAAATTAAGGGGCAAAGAGGAAGCAGCTGCACGATGGGCGATTACATTAAGGAACACTACGATTTCCCGCTGACCCAAAGAAGCGCGAACAAACCACTTAAAGGCGTGCGTGTCATCGATGCCGGCAACATGGTCGCGGCGCCATTCGCAACGGTATTGCTTGCCGACTTCGGCGCGGACGTGATCAAGATCGAGCATCCAAAATACGGCGACGGCCAGCGCAAGCTGGAGCCGATTATGAACGGTATCCCACTTTGGTGGAAATCGGTGACGCGCAATAAGCGCTGCATCACCCTCGATCTGGGGAAGCCGGAAGGCGGAGAAATTTTTAAACAGCTGATCAAAGGCACGGACGTGATCGTGGAAAACTACCGCCCCGGCACCTTCGAGAAGTGGGGCATTGGGCTTGACGTGATTCGAACAATCGATCCGCGGATCATTCTTTTGCGTATCTCGGGATTCGGCCAGACCGGCCCATACAAAAATCGCGCGGGCTTTGGCCGCGTCGCTGAAGCGATGAGCGGCCTTACCAATCTCATCGGCGAGCCGGACGGGCCGCCGATGTCGCCCGGATATCCACTTGGCGACCTGATCGCGGGCATTTTCGGCTCGCTCTCCGTCATGATGGCGCTATATCACCGCGATCTACGCGGCGGTGAGGGGCAGGTGATCGATCTCGCGCTCTTCGAGGCAGTCTTTCGCTTTTTGGATTTCGACCCGATCCAATACGACCAGATGAAAGTCGTCCATAAGCGCACCGGCAACCGCGTCGCTTATGTCGCGCCGAGTTCCATGTTCAGAACGAAGGACGGGAAATACCTCACGCTCGCTGCCAGCACGCAGAGCGTGTGGTTGCGATTGGCCGAGGCCATCGGCCGCAAAGACCTCACAACCGATCTGAAGTTTATCGATAACTCGGCGCGGGTGGAAAACTCCGTGGAGTGTAACGGCATCGTCGGCGCCTGGATTGAGCAACACAGCCGCGATGAAGTGATCGAGCACTTCGACAAGCATGGTGTGGCTTACTCCGCCGTCTTCGATATGGAAGACGCCTTCCGCGATGTTCAATATCGAGCCCGCGAGGCGATGGTGCGCGTGCCCGATGCCGACCTCGGCGAGGCGATCGTGCAGAACGTCGTACCCAAGTTTTCCGCAACTCCCGGTTCGGTGGATTTTCTCGGCCCGCCAATGGGCGCCCACAACGAGGAAATTTTCTGCGGCGAGCTCGGGCTGTCCAAAGAACGACTGCAAGAGCTTAAGGACGCCGGAATCATTTAGCTCCTCTGTTACTTCGCGCGCGGAGTGGAACTATTTTGACTCGGGGATTTTTGCATAGATCAACCGCCAGCGTTCGTCGCCGTTAAGCTTCGATATTTTGCCGATCGCTTGCTCGTAGCTGGGCTCGCGGTATTGGAGCGCCGCGCGCCTCAGTAAAGGGGCGAGTTTCTCCGGCTGAAAAGCCGAGATCTGTTTGTAAGGCCACGGTTTCGCGCCGGTCGCGAAAGGTATCAGCCAATCCAGACCTTTGCGAATGCTTCGGTTATCTTCGGTTTGGAAATTCCATAGATCAACTCCTAGTCTCTCTGCGATCGCCGCCGCGTTGAATAGCGCCTCGAGATTGAAAACGACATAGTTCCACCCTAGCGTGCGCCCAAGCTCGCGCGGCTGGCGGCCGTCGGGTTCGATCTGTTTGGCGATGCGCTTGGCGCCAAATTCACCTGTGACTTTCCTGGCCAGCTCGCCGCGGCCGACAAAAAGGCCGAACCCGGCGATTTGGACGTCGTACCAGGTGCCGTAATTGTTGTCCGCTTTCGCTTCGGTTTTTCCTTCCGGACTCTCGATAAGCCAGGTCAGATAAGAATTGAACCAGTTTCGCAATTGTTCGTGATCCGTTTCTGCCCATGACTTTGAACCCGCGAGCAACGCGACCGAATCCAGCAGCTCGGGCAAATTGTGTGTTTCGATTATACCATCGCCTCGTCCTTGGTTCCGGCCTGGAATCGATTGAGCATATCGAAGATGTGGATTCATTTTGGTCGGCGCATCTAAAAACCAAGCCCGCAGCGTCTTTGCGGCCTGAGCGGCGTAAGTTTCACGATCAGTGAAAAAATAGCCGAGCGCGAGCGTCTTCACTGTTTGGACCATGTTGTCGAGCCTTTTCCGATCCGAAGTCTGATCGCGTTCGGGATTCACCTCGCCGTCGCGGCGAACGTAAGGCAGGCCGTTGGCCGTCTTCGGATTGGGCCACCAATACGGGGCGATGCTCGTGTAATCATGCTTATCGCCGCCGGGCGACGTGAGGTCCTTTTCCGTTACGGAAAACGTTCCGCCAAGAAGCGCGCGGTCGGCATCGCGCTTGAGCCTATTTAATGACGGCGCCAAGGTGGCGTCTCCCGTTTGTAACCGCTGTTTGATTTGGGCTAACGCGGGGCCTTCAAGGATGATCAGCGGCGGCGTTTCGTTTGCGGAACTTGCGCGAGCCGATGCCACAAGTAAATGCGACGCATCGTTCGGGTCGCTCAACGGGCGGCGTCAAATGCAAGTTTCAGAATGCGCTGGATCATTCTCGGGTAACTCAGGCCGGCCTTGGCGGCGGACTGGGCAAATTCGTCGTCGCGATCGAGGTTGGGATTGGGATTGGCCTCGAGGATGACGATCTCACCTTCAGGGGTCACCCGCAGGTCGATGCGGCCGTAGCCGTGAATGCGCAGGGCGCGATAGACGTCCTTGCAGATTTTGACAATGCGCTGTCCAGTGCCATTGACAAACGGCTCGGCAAAAACATTTTGGATGCCCCAGCGTTTTCGATAGGCGTCATCCCACTTGGCTTTGAACGTGGAAAACTTCGGTTGGCCGTCGGGGACTTCGGTGAAGATCACTTCGCGAAAAGGAAAGACCTGGAGCCGCTCATTGCCCAACAGGCTGACGTAAATCTCTCGTCCTTCGATGTATTCTTCGGCGAGGGCGGGCTGATTCATGCGCTCGTGGATGAAGCGAATTCTTTCCTCGAAGGCTTCGTCGTCTTCGACGAAAGAGTCCAACGATATGCCATAGGACGCTTCTTCGGCGACGGGCTTGATGAACAACGGAAATTTGAGCCGGCTTGGTTTCCGTACCGTCGCGCCGGGAGAAAAAATCGCAAAGTTCGGCACCCGGATTTTGTGATAGGCGAGAAGTTCCTTCGCCATGCCTTTATTCTTGCATAGAGTCAGACCCGTGGGACTCGACCCGGTATAAGGCACGCCCATCATTTCGAGCAGGCCGGCGACATTGCGATCGTAGGCGGACACCGCGTTGAAATGCTCGGTCAAATTGAACACGACCTCCGGCGGGTTCGATTTGATTTCGTCGATGATCATGCCCGGTTCGTCGAAGACGCCGATGGTGCGCACGTCGTGGCCGAGTTTCTTGAGCGCCTCGATGACGTGGGCTTCCGCCGCCCAGTCGTCGGTTTTCAGTTCCTTGGTGAAATCCTGATCCGCCGGCGGCGTGCCGGCCGTGTCGAACAGCACCAGGACTTTGAATCGTTTCCGAGATCGCGTCATGCTAGTGCCCTGTCCAAGAAGTTCGCTATTTTATTCCCGCGTCATTCCGTCCGAAAATCTCCCCTTCCCCTCTTTGGCAAAGAGGAGTGAGAATCGCACGGAGAAGATTCCCCCTTTGAAAAAGGGGGACAAAGGGGATTTGAGTTCAACTTCAGCTGCTGCCATCGTTTGGACTTCTTAAACAAACTTCTGAGCCACCATGTTAGGAATCTTTGAACTTGCCCGTAAGCCGATAATGACACGCCAACGTCGCCAAGTAGGCGGCGATTTCGACGCCGGCCGATTCCGCTTTGAGCCGCAGATCGAGCTCGGCGCAGCGCTCGGTCAGCGCGCGCAGCAGACGGTTGATCGTGAATTTCGGTTCGCCGGTCCAAATGGAAACGGCGTTGAGAATCAGTTTGTTGGATCGCCGTAAAAACACCGAAGCACGCTCACCGTTGGGCGACGCTGATGCGTCGACGAAAAGCTTTTTCAGATCGGCGTCGAAAAAGTCGGGAAATTCCTGGGCGTAAATGCGCCGCCGCCTTTTATAGTGAGCTTCCAGGCGCGAACGGAGGCGGGACGCGTCGCTGATCTTGGCTTTGGAAAAAACCAGGGGTGGTTTTGCCGCGAGCTTCTGCATCAGCTCATCGACGTACTCGAGTTTTTGTAAAGCCTTCCAACCGCGATATTGCTGGCGCCATTCCAAATCGGGCGTTAGCCAGATTGCGACCGTCTCGGCGAAATCTTCTTCCGGGTGGCTCTGGGCATAGTAGCCCTCTAAGTGGCGCACGAATTGGCGGCTGTACGGCCGCGCGCGAAAGCTTTCGGAATATTCGAGGGAGGTCGGCCCGAATATTTTTTGCCAGCGATTGTCTTTCTCTACCAGGTAGGCGTGATTGAGGACGTGGCCCATCTCGTGGCGCAAGAGTCGAAGACACCAGGTTTCCGTGCCGCCCTCGACCTCCATCATCATTTTTTCTTCAAGCTTCTTCAGGCGCGGATGGGCGAGGTAGAAAGGGATGGCGATGGTGGCGCTGCCTTCGGGACAAAACCACTCGTCGCCGAGATAGCAGATCGGTTTGATGGTGATGCCCTTGGCGGCGAGCTCCGCGTAGAATTTGTCTATGCGCGACTCGATCTCGGTGCCGGCGATCTTGAGCTTCAAGTCGCAAATGCGCATGCGCAAGAGCTCGTCGTCGCTCATGCCCGCAAGGTCCGGTGGAGAATCCGGCGGCCTCGGCGCCGCCGATTTCTCTGTGGATGGTTCCGAATCCATTCGGGCTATTTTAACAGAGCGGTGATTGGGCGGCTAGCGCTGGTAACGGAGTGATGGAGTAGTGGAATGTTGGAGTGTTGGGAATTTAAGCTACAAGTTATTCCATGACTTGAACTCGTGATCGTTGGTTACGGCGCGACAGTGCCCGGTTTTTGTGGGATTTTGCCGGTGAGCTCGTCGTCGATGCTGCCGTAGTTGTAGTACGGATTCGAAATGGTTTTGCGATACTCCTCCGGCGGCACGTTGCAATAGACTTCGAGCAAGTTGCCGTCGGGATCATAGAAATAGATGCTTTTGGCGACACCGTGGAAAATCGTCTGGCGAAGCTTCACGCTGTGCTCTTTGAACTTGCGATAGACCTCCTGCAACTCGGCAAATGTGGCGACTTCGAATGACACATGCTCCATGCCGATCTGCTCCGCGTGCGGCATTGGCGCGCCTGGTTTTCCCTCTCTGAGCGCCAGCATATGATGATTGTCGTTGACGTCGGTGCTGAAGAACAACATGCCGCGGTCGTTTTCACCGACCTGGGGAAAACCCAGGACTTCGGTGAAGAATTTGCGCGAGCGTTCGAGATTTTTCACTTTTAAGACGAGATGACCGACTCTTTTGATTTTGAATGACATCTTACAGGTCTCCTTTTGATGGCGATGTATCGGTACGGTACTGTCGATACATGGTGCGGTCGCAGGCATCCCGTCTTTGACTGTCCCCCCGTCGAGAGGGAGAAAGTGAAATTAGGAATGTCTTGCCAAATTAATGCTTGATTCCTATTCAGGCCGCTCAAAAAGATCTCAGAGGCGAGGCGCGCGAACAATCGACGAGCGCAAGCGTACAGAGGTGGTACGTTGGAGCGAGGCGATGGAGCGCAACGAAGCATATGAGTCTTTTTCAGCGGCCTGTTACATCGTCAGCATGACTTTGCCGAAGTGCTCGCGCCCTTCGAGATAGCGCTGCGCCGCGCGGGTTTCCGCCAATGGAAAACTTTTGCCTATGATGACTTGGAACTTCTTTTTCGCCACGAGTTTGAGAATTTCATCGAGTTGCTTGAAATCGTCAGGCTTGGCTTTTAGGTAATTTGTAATGGAAAACCGAGTGGCTTTACGCCCTTCGGTAAGCGCGGGCGGCGAATCGGGTATCGCGCCGAAGGCGCCACCGATGGAGAAAAGCCGGCCGCCGGGCGCGAGCGCTTGCAAACTTTTTTGATAAACTTCGCCGCCGATCATTTCGAGCAGCACGTCGACGCCGCGGTTGTTGGTCACGCGCATGACCTCGGGCAGAAAGTCGTTTTGAGAGACATCGATGGTGGCGTCGGCGCCCAGTTTGCGCAGCCGGTGAGCTTTTTCTTCGCTGCCCGTGGTGGCGATGGTTTTGGCGCCCCAATGTTTAGCGATTTGGATGGCCGCGGTACCGACGCCGCTGCTGCCGCCTTGCACCAGCAGCCATTCACCCGTTTTAAGATTGCCGTCCGTCTTTAAGCCGAACCACGCGGTGAGAAAAGCGGTCGGCAGCGCCGCCGCTTGCGCCGAAGTAACGGCGTCGGGAGTTGGCCGAACTTCGAACGC
>VBKX01000589.1:3721-5758 GCA_005879435.1 Deltaproteobacteria bacterium | reverse complement strand
TGCCGTTCAGCTTGTGGGGAGCCTATCTCGCTTGGAAGGTCATTCCCGAGACGCGCGTTGGAGGAAAAACCGCGATCGATATTCCCGGCGCTTTGCTGCTCCTCGTGACCAACAGCCTATTTATTTACGCCATCGATCAGCTGCCGCGAATCGGCTGGCGCCACCCGCTCTTTCTAATTATCTTGGCGCTATCCGTGGTCGCGCTGCTACTCCTGTTGCGTGCCGAAGCCAAGGCGAAGACGCCGATATTGATATTGTCGATGTTTCGCTCCCGACTGTTCAGCGCGGGCATTATGAGTCTGTTTCTAGTTTCCGCCACTTTGTCGGCGATCAATTTTCTCCTGCCGTTTTTCTTGCAGAACTTGCTTGGCTATTCGCCATCGCAGGTCGGCTGGATCATCGTTGCCGACTCGGTGATCATCATGATCATGGCGCCGATCGCCGGCGCGCTGTCTGATCGTCTTGGCTCGATCTCTCTTCAGAATCATTTTGCCGCTGGCGCTTTGGGGAATCGGCTGGGCGCTCTTCAACGCGCCCAACCAGAGCTCGATCTTAGGATCAGTCAGCCAAGAAAAAATCGGCGCCGCCGCCGGCATGATCGCCACGACGGCGCGCACCGGCGGCGCCATGGGCGTGGCGCTGTCGGCGACGGTGTTCGGTTATCTACTCTCCGTCGCGGGTATGAGCGGCAGCCAAATCGGTTTGCCCGAAAGCTGGCGCGCCGCACCTGAAACATTTATGAGTGCCTTTAGCGTCACGATTTATATCCTCAACTTTTTTACGCTGCTCGCGGTATTTTCATCTGCCATCCGCGGCAAGCGGCCTGGGGATTGAAGTTTTTGTCCGGGCATTACATTTCAACCCTAATCCTGCAACTCGAATCGGCGCATTTTTCTTGACAGCAAGCCAGGCACTAACCTAACCTTCGCGCTGGATCGGCAGAGACGGCTCCAGGAGGAAATCATGAAGAATCGAACGCGGCGGGCGGCATTGATGCTCGGCACGGCGCTCGTCACCCTCACCTGTTTTCCGCTAACGCGTCAATTGGGTGCCGCGGAAGCGCCGGCGCTGCGCGGCGTTTACAACGCTCTCGGCGGCACGATGACACCGGCCTGGGTTGCGCAGGATCTCGGACTTTTCACCAAGCACGGACTGCAACACAGCCTCAACTATTTGGCCGCGACCACGGCGATCCAAGCCATCGTCGGCGGTACGGAAGATATCGGCCTGGTCGGCAACCAGGGCATCGATGTCGCCTTGGAAGGGGCGGATACCGTTTACATCGCCAACACCGCAGCGCGATTTATTTTCCACATGTACGGCGATCCGGCGATCAAGACGGTTGCCGATCTCAAAGGTAAAGTTCTGGCTGCGACGCAGCCGGCGGCATCGACGGATTACGCCGGCCGCATGCTGCTGCGCCGCTCCGGTTTAGTCCCGGATAAAGATGTCAAGATTCTTTACGCCGGCAGCGCGCCCGCGCTCCTCACCACTTTGAAATCAGGTAATGCCGCCGCCGGTCTTATGAGCGCGCCGATCACGTTTCAGGCGCAAGAATTGGGTCTCAAACATATCCTCAACGTCACCGAACTGAATATTCCCTTTATCTTCGTGAGCGTGGTCACGACACGTAGGGTCATCCAACAAAAGCCCGACGCTGTAATGCGCTATCTCAGAGGTTATACTGAGGCGATCTCGGTGATCCAGCGCGACAAAGAGACCGCGATGAAAGTCATGAGCAAATACATGAAGACCGATAACCGGAAAATCCTGGAGGCGGTCTATGAGGAACATCTGCCGGTTTTTCAGCGCGTGCCGCTCATGACCAACGAAGCCGTACAAGCCGTTTTGGATGTCGCCAAGAGCCCGAAAGCTCAGCAAGTCAAACCGGAAGATTTTTATGACAACTCGTTTATTCAAAAACTCGAGGCTTCCGGTTTTATCAATTCGCTTTACGCGCGCTAAAAGGCATTATTCATGCGAGAGCGGGTCGACCGAGGTATGATCCAAGGCATCGTTCAAGGTTCCGTGTTCAAG
>VBKX01000589.1:0-3700 GCA_005879435.1 Deltaproteobacteria bacterium | reverse complement strand
TATTCGGCGCGAATAAGCCGCGTTGACATGGCGCTCAGGTAAAGTGGCATGGCTTGGTATCTGCACATCGACATGGACGCGTTCTTCGCGTCCGTGGAGCAGGTTCTCGATCCGAGCTTAAAGGGCAAGCCGGTTATCGTCGGTGGCCGTAGCGGGCGCGGCGTTGTCACATCAGCTTCATACGAAGCGCGGAAATTTGGCGTGCATTCCGCAATGCCGGGCTTTCAAGCAAGAAAGCTGTGTCCACAAGGTATCTTTGTGCCGAACCGCCGCCGCGTTTATTCTGAATTTTCCCACAAAGTCTTCGCTATCTTAGAACAATACTCGCCCGAGGTTCACGCGCTTTCTATCGACGAAGGACTCGTCGACCTTACCGGCACCGACAGGCTCCTTGGACCGCCGTTGAAAACCGCCGATGCGATCATTCGCCGCATCGAAACCGACCTTGGCCTGCCGTCATCTGCCGGCCTGTCAAGCAGCAGAGTCACGGCCAAAATTGCCGCGACGTTGGCCAAACCACGCGGACTTATCTACGTGCCGGCAGGTTCGGAAAAAGATTTTCTCGCGCCGCTGGCTGTGGAAATGATTCCCGGCGTGGGGCCAAAAACCCACAAGGCGCTAAATCAGAGAGGCATCAAGACTATTGAAGACCTATTGGCGCGCGCCGAATTGGCTGAACGCTATTTGGACCTCGTCGAATCGACAGAGCGCCGCCATCACCACGATCATTCGATTGGCAACGAGACCACCCTCGATCAACCGGTCAAAGAAATCTCACAAATGGAAAAAATCCTCTGGGAGCTGGTCGAAGAAGTCGGCGGCAGATTGCGCCGCGATGAGTTTTACGCGCGCTGTCTAACCGTCAAAATCCGTTACAGTAATTTCCAAACCATCACGCGCTCGCGCACGCTGCCGTCGCTCACTTGCTTCGATAAAGAAATCTTCGAGACCGTTAGCGCGTTATTGCGTGAAAACGTCATCCGCGGAAGAGCGGTGCGTCTTCTCGGCGTGAGCGCCAGCGCACTGCAAAGTTCCGGCTGGCAAGAACCCTTGTTGAATCGCGACAAACGCAAGTCTTTCGAGCAGCTCTACAAAGGCATCGACGATCTGCGCCGCAAGTACGGAGAAGAAGCGATCGGCGCGGCGACGCCACGCAACCGTGGCGGTTGATTTTCCCGCCAAAGCCTCTTACTCTTTAAAAACTCCAAGCATCATGGCCAAGCCAAATCATGCTTTCCTGGCTGCCTGTCGGCGCGAACATTCTTCCTACACTCCCGTTTGGCTAATGCGCCAGGCCGGGCGCTACATGGAGGAATATCGCAAGCTCCGCGCTCAATACGACTTCCTTGAATTGTGCAAAAAACCGGATCTCGCCGCTGAAATCACGATAACGCCAGTGGAACGTCTCGGCGTCGACGCCGCCATACTTTTCGCCGACATCCTCCTCGTCCTCGAACCGATGGGCGTTGGATTGGAATATTCAAAAAATGGCGGGCCGGTCATTCATCATCCGGTGCGCAGCGGCAAAGATGTCGATAATCTAAAGGATTTTGATCCGCAGCAAGAACTTTCCTTCGTTTACGACGCCGTGAAGAAAATCTCTAAGACGCTCAAGAACAAAGTTCCGCTCATCGGCTTCGCCGGCGCGCCCTTCACACTGGCATCGTATCTGATCGAAGGCGGCGGCTCACGCAATTACGTGCACACCAAGAAACTTTTCTATGGCACGCCGGAGGCATGGAAACGGCTGATGGAACGGCTCGCCAAAGTCGTGGCGGAATATTTGAATTGCCAGATCGCCGCCGGCGCCGAGGCCGTGCAGCTTTTTGATAGCTGGGCCGGTTGCCTGACGCCGACCGATTACGAGCAGTTCGTGCTGCCTTACACCAAAGCCGTAATCGATGCGATCACACCGGGTGTCCCGGTGATCCACTTCAGCACCGGCACTGCCGGTTTGCTGAAACAAATTCGCGCCGCCGGCGGTGATGTGATCGGTCTCGACTGGCGGGTGAACCTTGATGAAGGCTGGGGAATGCTTGGGCATGATGTTGCTGTGCAAGGCAACCTTGATCCTGTCGCGCTGTTCGCTTCGCCCAAAGACATCAAAGCGCGCGTCGCCGATGTCCTGCGCCGTGCTGACGGTCGCCCCGGCCACATTTTTAATTTAGGACATGGAGTTCTTCCCGAGACGCCCGTCGATCACGTGATCGCAATGGTCGATGCCGTTCACGAAATGAGTTCGCGATAACTCCCGAGCAATGGCTCATCCCTACCAAGCCGTGCTGTTGATCGCCTTCGGCGGTCCCAGTTCTCCTACAGAAATCCGCCCGTTCCTTGCGCGAGTGACAAAGGGTATTTCGATCCCGCCTGAACGCCTCGACGAGGTCGCGCTTCATTATGAAGCCGTCGGCGGTAAATCACCTTTGAATGAAATTACCTTTCGTCAGGCCGATGCTCTACGAAAGTATTTAGAATCGGCTAACATAAAAATTCCCGTCTACGTCGGTATGCGCAACAGCGCCCCTTTTTTCAGCGAAACATTGAGACGAATGGCAAACGACGGAGTCAGGCGAGCCTTAGGTTTCATTCTTTCTTCACATCGAACCGAGGCAAGCTGGGAGCGCTATCAAACCAACATCACCGACGCCCAAGCCGAACTTGGCACCCACGCTCCGGCCTTTGATTTTTGCGAGAGCTGGCACGACCATCCGCTTTTCATTCAAACCTGGTCAGAACTGATTGACGCTAAGTTTGCCAACGTTCCAGACAATCGCAGAAGTGCCACCCCCATGATCTTTACGGCGCATAGCTTGCCCATAACGATGGCTGCACCATCGCCGTATGTCGAACAGCTCGAAACCACAGCCCGTTTGATCGCCGAACGGCTCGATCATCGTCGGTGGTCGCTCGCGTATCAAAGCCGTAGCGGCAGACCGAGCGATCCGTGGCTCGAGCCTGACGTTGGCGAGGCAATTCGAAAGGCAGCCAACGAAGGCTGGAAAGAAGTCGTCGTCGCGCCCATCGGCTTTGTCTGCGATCACGTCGAGATTTTGTACGATCTCGACATTGAGGCGAAGACAATCACCGAAGATCTCGGCTTGAGCTTTTATCGAGCAAGCTGCCCAAATGATCATCCGACGTTCATCCGGATGATGGCCAACATGATTGAGCAAGAACTAGAAAAGACCAAAGATCGAGGATAGAAGATGGAGAATCGCAATCCTCGATCATCGATCCTCCATCTTCGACTTTTTCCCTCATGAACCGGCGCATCGTCGTCATCGGCGGCGGCATCGCCAGCCTCGCGGCCGCGCACCGCGTCGCCGAGCTTGCGAAAGAAAACTCTCTCAGCGTCGAACTCACACTGCTCGAAGCCACATCACGTCTCGGCGGCTCGATCGTCACGGAAAGAGTCGGCGATTTTCTCGTCGAAGCCGGACCGGACTCATTCATCACGGAAAAACCCTGGGCGCTCCGCCTATGCGGGCGTCTCGGCCTCACTTCTCGCCTGATCTCGACCCAATCGGCCTATCAGAAAATATACGTCGCCCATCGCGGCAAGCTTGTGGCGCTGCCTGAAGGTTTCTTTCTGCTGGCGCCGACACGTCTTTGGCCATTTCTCCAGACACCGCTTTTCTCATGGCCGGGCAAACTGCGAATGGCGAGCGAGCTGCTCATAGCCCGTGGCGATGTCAATGAG
>VBKX01000587.1 GCA_005879435.1 Deltaproteobacteria bacterium | reverse complement strand
TGGCCAAGAACACCATGGGCGCGCATATCTCCGAGTTCCCGGTCGGCACTTACAAGAAAGGGCATAAGCACGGCCCCGGCGCGCATGTCATCATTCTTTCCGGCCAAGGCTATTCGGTTCTCTGGCCCGCGGGTGAAACGCCGCAGCGCGTCGATTGGGGGCCGGGCAGCGTGGTCGTGCCGCCGGATCAGTGGTTCCATCAACATTTCAATTCCGGCGCGGCGCCGGCGCGCTACTTGGCGCTTCGTTGGAACAACTGGCGCTACAAGCTCATGCGCTCGCAGGACGGCGAAGGTGGCACGTTCACCAGCGTCAAACTTGGCGGCGGCCAGATCGAGTTCGAAGACGAAGATCCGCAGATCCACAAAGACTTCTAAGCGGCGATGAAGAAGGTCGGGGCACGCTGCAACATGCCTTATCATCCAGGGTGCACGGTGGGTTGATGAGCAACGGCCGGCCGTGCTCTTAAACCCAAGCTCCCCCTTATCGGCGCTTTTTTGAGATTGTGTCTCATTAAGCGGATCGCTGTTGATGTCATGCTGAGCAGCGCGAAGCATCTCGCCTTTTCAAGGGCGTACGAAGACAAGATTCTCCGGCTCCGTCTCAGAATGACATTGCGGCACAGTCTATTTTTACAGCGAGAATCAGATACTGTCGTAAGCGGTATTGCAAAACTATCTTGGAGACAGACACCAGCGATTAAGTTCAGATCCATGCTTTAGGGAGGGCACACCCGTGGCGGAAACTAGACAACAGCCTGCCGATCTCAAGCCGGAACGAATCGATAGTTACCGGGAATGGCAGGCGGCGCAGAAAATTCCCGTCGTCAAAGGGTTCTTCGTCGAGGATGTCAACAAAGTCGAGCTCGCGCCGTGGGATCTCAAGGGCGTGCCGTGCTCGTTCGTGGTGCTCGACGGCACCGGCGGCGTAAACGACGCCTACATCTGCGAGATTCCGCCGCAAGGCAAAACGAAACCGCAGAAACATCTCTATGAAGAGATGGTCTACGTGACCCAAGGCTACGGCGCCACTTCGGTTTGGCAGAAGGACGGGAAGAAGCATACGTTCGAGTGGGGACCGGGCAGCTTGTTTGCGGTGCCGATCAACGCTCACTATCAACATTTCAACGCGAGCGGCAGCGAGGCGGCGCGTTATTTCGCCGTGACCAACTCTTGCTTCATGATCAATCTATTCCACAATGTCGATTTCATTTTTGACAACGACTATGCGTTTCTTGACCGCTTCGATCCGAGCACCGAAGGCTACTTCAGCGGTCAGGGCGAAGTCACCGGCCGCTTCTTCATGACGACCAACTTTGTGCCGGACACGCGTAGCATCGGCCTAGCCGATTACAGCGAGCGCGGCAAGGGCAGCACGAATATGAAGTTCAATCTGGCCAAGCAAACCATGTGCGCGCATATCTCGGAGTTCCCCGTCGGTACTTACAAGAAGGGGCACAAGCATGGTCCCGGCGCGCACGTTATCATCCTCAGCGGCCAAGGCTACTCGATTCTCTGGCCGGAGGGGCAGCCGATGCAGCGTGTCGATTGGAAGCCCGGCAGTGTCGTCGTTCCGCCCGATCAGTGGTTCCACCAGCATCTGAATTCCGGCGCCAAGCCGGCGCGCTATCTGGCGCTGCGCTGGGGCAGTTGGAAGTTCCGTTTCATGCGCATGCAGGACGGCGAAGGCGGCACCTACACCAGCGTGAAGCAAGGCGGCGGGCAGATCGAATTTGAAGACGAAGATCCGCAGATCCATAAAGACTTCGAGGCGGCGATGAAAGAAGTCGGCGCTCAATGCAACATGGGCTCGTATCATCCTGGCTGTACGTATAAGTAATTCTCGCTTCGCTAAGCGTCACGCGAGCGATCGTGACGACTTTCGCTCCTATGCGGTGCTGAGTGAAACTGCGCGACCTGATCGGATTTTTCGTTGTTGTCCTGATTCTAGCCGGCGCCGCGAACGGCCGGAGCGCCGAAACAGCTTTGGGCTCGGAGCAAGAATGGGAGCGCACCGTCAATGCCGCCGAACAGGAAGGACAAGTCGTCGTCTACAAGATCTCCCACGATTCGGAATGGCTTGCCTTTCAAAAAAGATTTCCCAAAATCAAAGTCGTTTTAATCCAAGGCAACGCGGCGCAAATCCAACAGCGGCTTTTGGCGGAGCGCAGGGCCGGAAAATATCTCGCCGACATCGTGCGCCTCGGTGGCGGCACGTCGACGTCGCTTTATAAGGCGAAGGCGCTCGATCCCATCGCGCCGACGCTGATGCTCTCCGAAGTCAAAGACGCTTCGAAATGGCTCGACGGCAAACATCAGTATAACGACATTGATAACCAATATGTCTTTGTCTACGCGGCGTTTCCCTTGCACTTGCTCGGGTACAATCAAAAGTTGGTTGACCCGAAGACATTGACGAGCTATGGGGATCTCCTCGATCCCAAATGGAGAGGCAAAATCACTCTCAAAGACCCGAAAGAACCTGGCGGCCAAAGCCCGCTGCTTTTTCTGTTCCATAACCCGCAGCTCGGCCCGGACTATCTTAAAAAACTTTTCAGCGTCGCCGCTCCCACGCTCGTGCGTGATGACCGGCAACAAACCGACTGGCTTGCTGCCGGTAAATTTCCGCTCACACTGACGTCCAAAGCGACCGAAGTCGAGGAGGCGAAGAACCAAGGTTTGCCGGTGG
>VBKX01000586.1 GCA_005879435.1 Deltaproteobacteria bacterium | reverse complement strand
CTGACGCGGCGCGCCGTGCGCTCGATCATCGAATCGATCCATGTGATCAAAACCAATCCTGAGCTGACTAAGCGAGCGATCCGAAAATACCTGCGCTTCAAAGACGAGCGCGATACGGACGAGGCCTACCAGATCATGCGCGACATTTTGCCGCGCAAACCCTACCCCACCGTCGAAGGCGTAAAGGCTGTGCTTGATGAGCTCAGTCCGAAATTGCCGGCGGCGAAAACAGCGCAGCCGCGTGATTTCATGGACACCCGCTTTATCGAAGAACTCGATCGCTCGGGATTTATCGACCGGCTCTATAAGTAGACATCCACAATACTAGATCTAAGCCAAGATTCGCGGTCCAAAAAGTTTGACGGAGTTGTCCCAGAGAATCTTCCGTCTCGCTTCGTCTGAAATCGGCTGGGCGTCGAGATCCGGCAGCGCGCGCTTAGGATCGATCGCATCCGGATGGGGATAATCGGTATTCCAGACGATGTTCTCGCCATCTAGATCGTCCACCACGTATTTAAGCGCGCGTTCATCGCTGTCACAAGAGATAATGCATTGGCGCATAAAATATTCGCTCGGACGCATCCGCAACTTTTCCGATTTGCCCATGACGCTGTTGCGCCCGTGGGTGTGATCATCCATGCGACCCAGCCAAAACGGCAACCAACCGGCGTTGGATTCGAGAATCGCCAGGCGCAGCTTCGGAAAGCGCTCAAGAATGCCGGTGAAGATGAAATGTCCCAGCGTGGTCATGTTGTCGCAAGGAAATCCGAGGGCGTGGTCCAGGCCGCGGAGCGCAAGCTCGATGTCGTCTTTTCGCTCTCCCTCAAGTTGTCTAAATGGATGGAACCGGCGCTGGCGGTATTCGCCGTGCGCCGAGATCGGAAAATCCAGCTCACAAGCAAGATTCCAAAGCGCGTCGTACTCGGGCTCGTGCAAGTATTTTCCGACTGGAAGAAAGGGATTACGCACCGAGACCGCGCCCAATTCCGTGACTGCACGCCGCGCCTCTTTCACCATCTCGCCGATATCCGAACCCGGCAACACAGCGACGAACTTTAATCGCTTGGGATCCGCGCTGCAGTAGTCGTGGCACCAGTTGTTATAGGCGCGGCACATGGCGGCGCCCAATTCCAAATCGGTTAGCGCCACCCGGTAGGCGAAGTTGCCGTTGTTTCCGGTGGGCAGCAGGACTTGGATGTCCCAACCGTATCGATCCATATCTTTGAGCCGAATCGCGGCGGACCACCATTGACGATAAGCTTCACCGTATTTTTCTTCCAATACCGCCCAGGCGCTCGCCGGCGGTCGCAACTGAAGATCGCCTTTAGGAATGATTTTGCCATCGGGCTCGTAAACCATGAACACGCCGTCCATGAAAGCAACTTTTGGAACGCGATCACGGAACTTCGGTTCTACATAGCGCTCCCAAAGATATTCCGGTTCATGCATATGCGCATCGGCGTCGATAACTTTCATTCCCTTCCACATGGTCCACGCTCCTTCGTGGTCAAATTAAATTGGACATTAGGTAATGCAAAGACGTGGTGTCAATAGATGGTTACGTCCATTAAGTGCAAACAAAAAGATGCCTAACCGCCACTCGCTCGCTAATCGCTGCGCTTATGATAAAAAGCAAACTGATTTAGCGATAAAGCCCGTCGATGAATCCGGAGCGGTCTAACTCCTCTAAAAATCTGACGTCGACAAAGTCTTTTGGATCAGCGGTCCTCGCTGCGGCGATCTTAGGGCTCAGATCGGCAATGATGTTCTTGAATCCTTCCAAGGTCGGATAAGGCTTTCTTTCTGTGAAGCTATCAAGAATTTCATAGGCCTCCTCCAGTTCTTTTTGGTCTTTCATGCGCATGTATTTGGCGATCGCCCGCTTGGTCACTGCCGGATTCGTTCTAATCAAATGGATCCCTTCGACAAAAGATTTCACCAAACGCCGCACCGTGTCCGGGTTCTTGGCGATATAGCGCTGTGTTGTCACCAGCGCTGAATTCTGAAAGGGAATCCCCATCTCCGCCATATTCGCCATGACCCTCATACCCGCTTCAACTGCTCTTTTATGGACCGGCGGATTTAAAACCGTA
>VBKX01000585.1 GCA_005879435.1 Deltaproteobacteria bacterium | reverse complement strand
GGCCGTTGGGTGATTGAAATCAGTTACCGGACGCGAAAGCGCGGTGGGTTCACCCCTGGCGGTGAATTCCTCGCGTGTTTGGCGTCTTTCGTTGATGAGTTGTGCATGTTCGGTTTGTAATTCGTGCACCTGCTGCCTAAGTAGACTTACCTGTCGCTGGGTTTCTTCGCTCGCGGCGAGGCGTTCCTGCCAAACGGATACCGCTTCCGTAAATCGGCGATTCTCCTCAGCTAGCTCCTGACAAACGCGCTCGGTTTCCCGCAAACGCTGGCGAGTATCATCGAGCGCTTGGACTTGGTTCCTTGCTTCGGAAAGATCGCGTTCCAAGTCGGCGATTCTTGATTCCAACTGATGTTGTTGTTCACTAAACATTGTCTCCCTGGATTCGACGTCGGCTAGTTGTTGTCATGCGCTCTCTATTTCTCGAACGTGTGATTGGCTGTCTTTCAGCCGTAGGTTCAAATCGGCAACTTCCGTTTTAAGACGCTCATAACAATCGGAAAGCTCCTGATTCGCACGGGTCAATTCTTGCAGTTGGGTTTCGCTCGCATTTAATTGCATTCGGTGGTTTTTAAGCTCTTCTTGCAACCGCTGGTTTTCAAAGGAAAGCTCTTGGCTTTCATACTGGCTGTTGGTCGCCCGTTGCGCCGCGCTCTGAAGCGCTTCTATCGTATCTTCTCTTTCTCCGAGTTGTTCTTTCAATGCCGCCGTTTCGCTTTGCAATGTCGCACCGAGATCGACGGCCTGTTGAATTCGAACCGTCGATTGTTTGAGCGCGTTCTCGCTCGCTTGGAGTTGGTTTCTGAGAGTATTGATTCTCTCTTGCAGTTGCTGGTTCTAAGCTTGCGTATTCATTAAACGACGTTGCTCCTTCTCATGTTCGGCTAATGTTCTTTGGCTTTCGGCTAGCCGGGATGAAAGGGAGGCGACCTCTTTTGCGAGTTCGTTTTGCGTAGTCAATCCCACTGACGAGGCTTCCTCAGAGCGCTCACCCTCGGTGGCTGGTCTAATGGGATAGGCAGTTTGCTTACGTCTAAATTTGTCCAACGCCTTGATGGACAGTTTTGGTTTTATGAGTTCGGCCATGAAAAAACCAACGAAGGCATACACGATCACCAGCTTGTCTTTAAAGGCTATGAAAATACCTGTCAATTCGTTTATTAATAAGCCGATAATCATGAAGCACATCGCGAGCATGGTTTCCCACAGAAGCCCCTTCAGAGCGTCCCATCTCGAACGTAAGCAAAACACAATCACGACGGCGTAACAGACGAGGAGTAGAAGGAAAAAAACGGTTCTTACTTCCGGACTAGCTGACCGGGAAGCGTTTGAAAGTACGATAGGCCCCAGGCTGCACCATATGCCCACGAGCCCCAAAAGAAATCGAGGAAATGCCTGCCTCACTGAGTTAAAAAGTCTTGCTTTCATCGAGTTGCCTCCCATTTACCGGCAACGGTTAGTCGTTAACGCTCTAGGACGCGCGCAAAACACCATAACAAAGACTAATGCGCCAACCGACCAGTTACAAGTGGCTTTCTTAACGGGATTCTTGCTCAAAGCGGCGCGGAACTAACCGCTGTGATATGGCTGTTTATTCGCTTGTTAATGTTCTGTTTTGTCCGTCCGGTAGTGTCGCTCGTGATATCTTTGGCGACGACCGAACATCGAATGTCCACAGCAATGACTTAGGTGCGTTAGGGTGATCTGTCCGGGTTTGACGGACACTAAAAAGGGGCGGAAGTCACACTTTCAGAAGACGAAAACTAGCGTGGCACCTCGAAAAGCCCGCCCTGGCGCTCACGCCCCTGGCACACGACTAATAGCGTGTAGTTGCGGAATTAAAAAAGCGTAACTTGGGGACACGATCACGGTAAGGCAGCGACGGCGGAACGGCGAATAGGATGTTTGTCCACGAGGTTATCAAGCCAAGAAGAATCCCAAAGGTAATGGGAGTGCGTAGAGCCCGTGACCGGAGGGATGAGCGTAAGGGACACCGAGCCAATAGCCGACGGCGTCGAGATTGGGGAGCACGGACGCCGCTGCAGCGACAAGAAGGAGGCGACGAGAGACCTTTGAAGGGCCCAAGACAGCCGCAGCGGCCAAAGGCACGGCCGGATGGGATAAGAGAGAGGCCAAGGTTAGTCGTTTCGAGCAAGGAAAGACAAGGAAAAGGGGACAGGCAACTTTTCACAAGACGAGAAGTAGCCAGTCCCCCAATCAGGTTTATGCCTTTTTCATTCCCGCCAGCACGCGCTCGGGGGTGAACGGCGCTTCGCGCAGGCGCACGCCGACGGCGTCGAAGATCGCGTTGGCGATCGCCGCGGCGATCGGCGCGCTCGACGGCTCGCCGCCGCCGAGGGCGGGCATCTCCGGTCGGTTGATCAAGACGATGTCGATTTCGGGAACCTCGGGAAATCGGATGACCGGATAAGTTTTCCAATCGAGAGTCTTGATGCCGGTGGCATCGAACTTCACTTCTTCCATCAGCGCGCGGCTGACGCCCTGAATAATATTTCCCTCGATTTGGTTTTTGAGTCCGTCGGGATTGATGATCAGCCCGCAATCGTGCGCAAGCACAAAACGTTTGACCGTGACGTTGCCCGTGGATTTATCGACTTCCACTTCCGCGACCGCGCCGCAAATCGAGCCGGCGCGATTGGAGATTGCGACGCCGCGACCGGCGGCTTTGGTTCCGCTCGAGCCTGCGGCGGGCGAAGGGCGTTCCTGCCATCGGGCTTGCTTCGTTACCGCCATCAAAGCATCTGTGCCGCGCTTGTTTTCGCCGAGGTAGCGCACGCGGAACTGAACAGGATCGACGCGCTGGTCGGCGGCGATTTCGTCGATGAACGATTCGCTGGCAAAGCAGCGGCCGATGTCGCCGGGCGCGCGCAGATAACCGGTGCGCAGCGGTGTCTCGTCGGCTTGCACCCACGGAATCAGTGGCGCGGCGCATTTTTGATTGTCGAACGCATACATCTCGCCGCCGCCTTGGGTGCCGTTGGAATTGCCGTCCGCCGTCGGTTTCATGCCGATCTGTCGAGACGCGAGCAGGCGCAAGCCTCGGCCCGATGCGGCGGTCAGAGGAAAACCGCGGTCGGCAAAATCCCAGGCGATGATCTTGCCTTGAGGATCGACGCCGGCGCGGACAAGATCCAGTTGCGCCGGACCTTTCGGCTCCCAGGCATGCTCGTCATCGCGCATCCATTGCACCCGCACCGGCTTGCCGACTGCGCGCGAAAGCAGCGCAGCGTCTTCCGAGACGTCGTCGGCGCCCATGCGGCCGTAACTTCCCGAGGCTTCGCGGTAGAGCACGCGGACATTTTTTTCAGGAAATCCGAGCAATTCAGAGACGGCCTTGCGCGTCTCAAAAGAACCTTGGGTGCCGGTATAAATCGTCGCTTGGTCTTTGCCGACGTCGGCGACGGCGCAGGACGGACCCATCATGCCGTGCATCTGAAACGGCCAGCGATAAGTTGCTTCGTAAGTCTTGCTCGCTTGCGCCAGCGCCGTGTCCGGGTTGCCTTTGTTGACGGTGACCTGATCGCGCAGGCTCTTGGTATTCTTCAGGATGGCAAACACCTCGTCGGCG
>VBKX01000594.1 GCA_005879435.1 Deltaproteobacteria bacterium | reverse complement strand
GACTTTGGTGTGTCGGTCTACGGCGTCGAAGACGGCCCGAAGAACGGCAACTACGCCCCGTCCTTCCACATCATCAACCACGTCGTCTATCACACCAGCCTCGACACTCCCGACCTGGTTCCGGCCGAAGGCATGAGCCGGTCGATCCGCGCGTTCGCTTCGATCATCGATCACGTCAACAAGATGACAATGGCTCAGCTGCGCGGCCCGAACTTCCCGCCCAAAGATGGACGCTAACTCCGGATGTAGAAGCGGTGAAATGAATTGTCGGTGATAAGGCGATACCGTAAATAGCTGGATTGGTGTAATGGCGTGATGAGATGGCGGCCATGACGATTGATAATCGAGGAGCGAAGATCGCCCACGCGATTGCGCTCCTTGTCTTTGTGGTCATGTTTGGCCTTCCTTGTGCGGCCCAGGAGAAGTTCCGCTTTCCCATCGGCGAGTCGTCGAAAACTTTGAGCTACGGTCCACTATGGGTTGCGGCAAAGATGGGGTTCTTTGAACGAGAAAACTTGGACGTGCCGATCATTACCATGCGCGGCTCGCCGCTGACCATTCAAGCTCTGACGGCCGACTCCATCTATGTGGCCAGCGCGGGAGTCGACGCCCTCATCAGCGCCCATGAGAGAGGCGCCGATCTCACCATGATCGGCGGTCTGATCAACGGTCTCGGTTTGAGTTTGATCGGCGGCAAACCGTACAAAATCTACGCCGATCTGCGCGGCACCACCATCGGCTCGCAAACGATCACTTCAGGCACCGGCTTTGCCTTGCGACTGGTGCTCAAGGCGCACGGTCTGGAATATCCGCGCGATTACAAGCTGCTCAACATCGGCGGCGCTTCCGAGCGCTTTCAAGCGTTGACCTCGGGGCAAATTTCGTCGGCTCCGGTGGGAGTGCCGCTCGATCTCGTGGCGAAACAACAGGGCTTCAACATCATCGGCTATTTCGCAGACGACCAGCCGAACTTTCAGTTCAACGGCTACTTCGTCAAGCGCTCCTGGGCCGAGAAAAACCGCGCGCTGGTCGTTGTCGAAGGAAATGGCGATCAGCGTCGAACACTGCCGCTACGCCGCGGATTACAACTGGAAAAGCCGCATTTGGGATCGCAACGCCGATGTGAACGTGGAAGGCGTGCGCACGCTGATCAAACTCGTCGCCGAGCAAGGGATTCTTAAAGAGCCCCTGCCCGAGCCTTCGAAGTACATCGATCTGAGTTATCTCAATCAGGCGCTGGCGGAAATCGGCAGAAAGTGACACGTAATAAGAGAGAATCACTTTTTACGTGTCATTCCGAGCAAAGCGAGGAATCTTTCTGAGTACGCCGCGGCTCTAAACCAACTTGACACCCGAGAGATGCGGTAATAAACGATCGCCAATAAAGAGAGTTCATGAAGGAGAGCGAAATGTTAGTTCAAGGCTTCGATCATTTCGTGGTACCGGTCAACGACATCGTTGTCGCGGAAGATTTTTATTCGCAGGTTTTTGGCGGCAAAGTCGTCAAGCGCCATGGTCTCACTGTCCGCTCGCGGAGCCTGGGACCGCATACGTTTATCACCGTCGCGGGAAAACGCATCGGCGTGTATTTACAAAAGGAAGAACGCGGCACGCCGATCGCCCCGCAGGGCACACCGACTTATTCGTTTACCACCACGGCGCAAGGCTTGCAGGACACCATTCGCGTGCTGGAGGATTGGAAAGTCAAGTTTGACGGGCCGGTCAAGAGCACCCATTCATTTGCCGCTTCGACTATTTTCTTCGCTGATCCGGCGGGCAACAATTTTGCAGTCTATGTGCCCACCGTCGAGGAAAACAACGGCACGACGGAACGCCTAACCGGTGTCGGCTATTTGGAATTGGAAGCGCCCAACCTTGACGCGTCGATAAAATTCTACGAGGAGGTGCTGGGCTTCAAGGTTCTCGAACGCAGCGATGGGGAATCTAACAAACCGCAGGCGACCATGCGGATGGCGAGCGGACAGTTTTTGATTTTGACGGAAACGCCATTCGGCCCCAAGGGCTATCCCATGAGCCGGCTGATTCCCGGGCCGCATTTGGGTTTCTACGTCGCTCCCGCGCAGTGGAAGGATGCGCTTGCCCAGCTCGACCGGCTAGGCATTCCCAACGGAGACCGCGGCGAAGAGGCTAAAGGCCGAACGCCCGGCGGAAACCAAGGAACTTACATGGATGATCCGGCGGGATATGTAATTCAATACATCACCGAAGGCATGCAGTAGCGGCTCAGCTCGGTTTAAGCGCGACTCAAGACCACGGGGCCGACCTGGAAAAGAAATAGAAATCTAAAATGTCCCCTTTTCTCATTCGCAAAATGCTCCGAGGCTTAGTTCAGGTGCGAGACTTTAGAATCGTTGTGAGTCGATCGTCCGTGCCGTCGATTCGCTCGAGATACGGATATCGCAAACCTTCGAAGTAAGGCACGCGAACCGTTTTATAGCGATCAAAGGTCTTGACCAAAAGCTCGATCGGCTGATTCGTCCCTTTCGCAGCGCGAATGGCTTCGAGCAGCACTTCCGGCGCGAACTCCTGCCCGTTGACGGCAATCAACTTGCCAGCCGTAGTGAGGCCGGCTCTAAACGCGGGACTGTCCCAGACGACTTCGGTCACGTTTCCTTTGTCCTTGGTCGACACGGCGAGGCCGAGCGAGAAGCCCAGGTTGACCGACTTGGTCACCTCGTCCAGCGCCTTGAGATAGGAGGATTGTTCCTCGCGATAAATCAGTTTCCAGCCACTGCGCGTCAGACCGTCGAGCGGCGCCGCAGGTCCATGGCCATCGAGTCGCTCTCTCAGGAAGGCTTTCCAGTCGTGTGGAGAAATCGCGTTGAGGGTCGCCA
>VBKX01000584.1 GCA_005879435.1 Deltaproteobacteria bacterium | reverse complement strand
GCCGGCGTGGCCGCAACCGGTCAACACGACGAGCCCTTTGCTCTTCACGTTGATGACGATCGCCTGGTCGTCATGAATCCACGGATCAGGCTGCCACTGGCCATCGATCAGCGCGACTTGATTGGGACTGCCCTTTTCGAATGGCGTCGTACGCGGGATCTGACCGGTGACGAGCGCGTGCCCGCCGATCAGCATCGTCGGACCGCGCTCTTCGATGATCTCGATATCTTCCGCTTCGAGGTCACGCCTACTCGGCGGAAAATGTTCCGATTCGTGCCCGTCGGGCTGAACGTTCTTACGCTTTAGATAAGCGTCGGGATGGAGCACGATCGGCACTTTCGGCCGGCCGTAGCGTTTGATGAATCCCATCAAACCGCGCGTGTGATCTGTATGGCCGTGACTCAGCACGACTGCGTGCAGCTCGTTACCCTTTACTTCGAGCACATCCATGTTGTGCAACACGCCGTCCACCGTCACGCCGGTATCGAATAGAAAGGAGTCCCGATCACCGCCTTCGCAAGTCGTCACGAGCATGGACACGCCGTGTTCGGCGCGCAGCTGCGGTTTACTGAGCGCGTCCCGCTCCCGCCTGGCGCGCCGGGCGATCGGCGTGCTGCCCATCAACACGTCGATGGAATTATCCATCACGCTGAGTATTTCCACTCTATCGACGGGCTTAAGCGGCACGACAGCCACCAGAGGGACTCCTACTTCACTTCGTGAAGAAACGGTTTCTTAAGCATCCAGTTTACAATCTGTTCGACAGTCTCGGACTCTTTGCCTAAATATCCATGGGCGCTGTACGCATCGCATGGTCCCGACTGCGGCGGCGCACCTCCATACACCGTGATCAATGGATACTTATCCGAAAGCCTCGCCGCGTCGCTGTAGGGTGTAACTTCGCATTGATCGCTCACGTGGTGCGTGAACAGAACGGGAATTTTAATCGTCGCGAAATCGAAATTGCTCAAACCTGGACCCGGCTCCTTTGATTTCCTGGGAGCTTGGCGAAACATCGTCGAGGTCAAGATCGCCCCGGCCGGACCGAGCCGAGCGCCCAGCGCCGCGGCAGAAATAGTTCCGCGGCTCGTGCCAATCATAAACACCGGCACTCCGGGAAAGCGTTTGCTCAGATCGTCGATCACAGCCGAGATGTCGATGAAGTGTGAGTCGCCGAGGCGAAACTCGTCGCTCATCCCCCAACCACTTTGCTGGTCCGACGGAGCATCGAGGATCGCGGCAACCACCCCGCGCTTGACAAATTCCGCCCGGCTGCGCACGAGAAAATTGCCCTGGCCAAATTTGGGCTGCCCATTCTCTGTTCGCAGTTGAATCAATCCGCCGGAACCCGGAAATAGCAACGCCACTACTTGCAGATTCTTCGGAATGCTCGTGAGGAAATAAGACTGGGTCACCCCCGGACGCGTGGCGAGCGTGATGATCTGCTGCGCCCCCAATGGCACTGAGCGCAGCAACAAGCAAACGAGGAGCAAAGTGCAAGTACGTAAGAGTGGGTTACGCATCAGAACAAGTTATTTCGCGCTCAACTGCAACGGCAGTCTATTTTTTTACCGACTTGTAAGCCGCGTCGATATTGACGGCCAATCGGTCTTGGCCCTGCCAGTCGGTGTATTCCGGCATCTTCAGTTCTTTCTTAATTTCGTCCAGGGATTTTCCTTGCGCCGCCATTTCGCCGACCCGCTTCATCAGAAGATTATAGAATCCCTCATATTCGTCGAAGATGATCGTTGTCGTGGGCTGCCCATGACCGGCGATCACCACTTCCGGATTGAGCGACTTCATCAGCTTGTAGCTGGCGATGACATCGGGCAGCACGACCGTCGGGCGGAGATTGATAAACGTGCGCACGTTGGCCGCCGATGACGCGAACAGGACCCGTTCTTTCGGCATCCAGATGGCCGTGTCGGCGAAACTGTGTACATTTTTCAGATAGATCAATTCGAAAGTCCGCTCACCGAGATTGATCGTCATGCGATCTTTGTACTCGATATGCGGCGGGATCATTTTCTCCCCCTTCAACGCCTCCCGCATTTCGGGGGACTGCGCCGCAAGGGTCTCAGCGCGTTTGGGGTTGTACTCTTTTCTCATCCCGGCCCCCGCGCCTTCAGCGTTGATCACCGTCGCCGAAGGAGAAAAGATGAAGTGGTTACCGGTATGGTCGGAGTGGGTCTCGGTATCGATCAAGAACATAATCGGTTTGTCCGTCACCTTTTTGATCGCCGCCGCCATCCGACGCGAGTCCAATGGGCTGTTGCAGCTATCGATCATCACGACACCCGCCTCCGTGACCGCGAAGCTGCACGTCGTGGTGGTCTGGTCCGGTGCGAAAGTGTAGATACCGTCCTTGATCTTATGAAATCCCGGACCGAGGTCCTGAGCCTGCACGGTCAACCCGACAAACAGGAGCGCGACAGAAGCGACAAAGAATAAACCGAGTCTGACTTTCATACATGCCTCCTAATCAAAATCGGAATTGAGCACCCGGCAGCAGGCTAAATGAAATCCTAGTGCGGCGTCAAGGGATGACAGTCATGCCAAGGTGCAAATCGCTCACGTGATTGACCCACTGTACCGCTTTGTAATAAGAGGGCGATACGCGAGAGACTCTGTTCTGCGCATCATCGATAAACAATCGGTCGTTCGAAAACCAGGGAGGCGAGCATGAAGACGCTGTTGCTGGCGGTTGCTATTTTTCTCTTGCAAAGCGTCGTCGCGCAGGCCCAGGCGCCGTATTTTCAGGGCAAGACGATACGAATCGTCACCGGCTACCCGGCCGGCGACGTCAACGATTTGTGGCCGCGGCTGATCGCTCAACATATGACAAAGTACATTCCCGGCAACCCCAACTTTGTCATCCAGAATATGCCGGGCGCCAGCTCGATGATCGCCGCCAATTATGTTTTCAGCGTCGCCAAGCCGGACGGGCTTACACTCGGCTGGATCGCTCCCACTCTTTACTTCGATCAGCTCGTCGGGCGTAAAGAAGTTCAATACGATTGGGCCAAGTACAGCTATATCGGCTCGCCGTCGGAGAGCGAGCATCAACTTTACATGCGGACCGACAGCCCATACAAAACCATCGAAGACGTGCGCCGGGCTGCGGAACCGCCCAAATGCGGTTCCGGCGGCGCCACCGGCACCGGTTACTATTTTCCCAAACTGCTCGAAGAGACCGTCGGCGCCAAGTTCAATATCGTACTCGGCTATCAAGGCGGCGGTCCCATCGACTTGGCTGTGGAAAAAGGCGAGATCCACTGCCGGGCAATGACCATCGAATCTTTCTTTGCGCGGGAGCCGTTTCATACCTGGCGCAAGAACAACTTCGTCAAGAGTATCGCGCAATCGGGGCGCAAGCGTGATCCGCGCCTGACCGACACACCGACAATCTATGAGTTGATGGATCAGTACAAAACTTCGGAGCAGTCTCGAAGGGTCGCTACTGTGATTCTCGCCGGCGGCGTCTTCGGCCGTCCGATGGTCGGACCCGCGGGCATAGCGCCTGACCGGCTCAAAACCCTCCGCGGCGCTTTCGCCAGCGCGCTCAAGGATCCCGAGCTCAAAATGGAAGCCGAGAAAAGAAATTACGAATTGGAACCGGTGGCCGGCGAGGACATGGAAAAACTAGCTAAAGAAGTCATGGCACAGCCTCCCGCCGTCATCGACAGAATGAAAAAAGTACTGGGAAACTAATCCAAACGTCTTTTTGCGGAAATTGGTTTTTACGCCGATGCTTATGCAGTCGGGCACGAGCCTTCTGCACGATTGGCCGGCTTTCGAACTCTGGCACTCTCCCCCTTTGTTTGACGGGGGAGAGTTAGTGTTGGGGTGAATCCGACATGCGTGGCGCTATCACACGAGGGCGCGATCAATCGTTCGCGTGCCGCGCAAACTCCGCCGAGTCTTCGTTGGTAATCTGCAGGCGAAAACCGCTCGGCTCTCTGAAGTAGGTGCCCAACTGCTCCGGCCGGCGTCCCTCGCGCTCGCCGTGCTCGTCGCGCTCCTCGATGCCCGCCGCATGGAGCTTTTCCACGATCGCGTGGAAGTTGTCATTGCTCACATTAAAGGCAAAGTGGCGACCGCGGTAAGTGGTTTTTGTCACTTCGCTGAGCTCGTTCACCTGATTGAGAATCACGCACTGCCCGGAGGGCACGGTCACGGCCGCCAAGCCATTCTTCCGTTCCTGCACGGTGCAATTTAAAAATCGTTTGTAGAAGTCCACGCTTGCGTCCAGATCCGTGGTATCGAAATGAAGGTGATGCAGGCGGGTTTTGCTGATGCCAGTCGCTTTCGTAATCTCGATGAAATTCCCCTCGGAATCCTGAAAAACCAAGCCGTCGTTCCAAGAGCAGCCCAGACCGCTTTCACCCTTGATGTCTCGTACGAATGAACA
>VBKX01000582.1:1259-5942 GCA_005879435.1 Deltaproteobacteria bacterium | reverse complement strand
CGGTCGATCACAAGTTTTACGTGCGGCATTTGCAATAGGTTATCCCCGTGTAAAAGACCATCCCCTGAGCGGCAAATCGTAATGAACTCGCGGAGCCGGGTAATCGGCTCATGATGAAATATTCATACCTGCGGAACGCGCGGAAGGTGTGAGCGATGTGGAGCGCCGAATCGCCCCGTGTTGGTTTGTGTCGTTTAGTGCTGTTATGTGCTGTTACGTGTCGTTGTTAAGCTTTTTTTAAAAAGAGCGAAGCGACTGAAGCCAAGTGATCCTCATCAGGATGACTCACGCACACCAGGCTAAAAGTCCCGTGTGGATGCCGAATTTTTTTTGAAGACCCGGGGAGTTCTTGGTTTCTAGCAGAAACCAAGAAATGAGAAATTTTTTGAAACGCCGTCCCGTTGAGCAATTGCCGGCAAACTTCGGGTATTCTCCGACAAACTTCAGGAATTGACCGGAAAGAGAATCTTTTTTGAGAATGTTTCCGAAGAAGATAAGACGTGATTCTGAACAAAATCTCGCAGAGATAGATCACCGAGGCAATCAACCCTATTGCTGTGAGCGGGTCCATAGCAGCTGACCAATCGTACCTCTGTTGCCGCACCAATTTCAAGCTCGAATATGGCTTTTTAGAACCCTGACCTACAATGACCGGTGATGGAGGTGCTCTGTGATCGATTTTAAAGTCTATTATAGTAGGCGCCGGTGGACCTCGTTAAAGCGCCGCACGTAGCCGGTGAGCAGCGACTGCAGAATGCGCGCCGTCGGAAACCGGTCGACTTCCAACAACAGATGGAAGTGGTTCGACATCAAGACATAAGCGTAGAGGGAAAATTGATAGCGCTGACGAACGGTCCGTAGGGCTTCAATGAATGCCTGATAGTCACTTTCTGAGAAAAACATTCTGCCCGTTATTTTCACGGACCATCACATGATAGAGCAGTCCCTCGGCGTGAACTCGCGGGTGACGCGGCATCGTCCCCGCTCTATCAAAAAATTAGTAGACTTAGGCAAGTCTGACACAAAATTCACTACAACATTCACTGCGGTGCCGGCGGCGAGCCCGCAACTGATCTGCGACGTTCCTGTAGTTATCGCCGATTACTGAACCGGACTGGGAACCGGAATGTTGTAAATCCGCGCAACGTTTTCCCGCACAAGTTTAGCTCGCACCGCGGCGGGGAGGTCGCCCAGGTCGCGGGCGACAACCTGACGAGAATTGGGCCAGGTCGAGTTGCCGTGCGGGAAGTCGTTGGACCACATGCAGTTGTCGGTGCCCCACCACTTCAAGATACGACCGCCGACGGCGTCGTTGAAGAAAGTGGTGTAGATCTGGTTGTGGAAGTATTCGCTGGGGAGTTTTTTGATGGCCAGGCCCTCGCGCTGGGCGCCATGGCGTTTGAAGTAGTAGTCCCACTGCTCCAGAACAAACGGAATCCAGCCAAGCTCGTTTTCGACGAGGACAACCTTCAGCTTGGGGAACCGCTCGAGCACGCCGGAATAGATCAGTTCGTAGAGGCTGTTGACCGACTGGAACAGTTTCATGTTCACGCTGTTGGCTTCTGCAGTGAGGCCGGTTGCGGTATCGCCGAGACCGAAGGAGCGGCTGCGGCTGTAGCCGTGGCCGCTCAAGATGTGCAAGTTGACCGGCATGTCGAGATCCTGAGAGGTGGCCCAGAACTTGTCATAATGCGGTGCGGAAAACGGTAGCTCCGGCGGCGGTACCTGCCAGATCACCGAGCCGCGCATGCCGGCTTTGCGGCAGCGCTCCAGTTCATTCACGGCCCCGTCGATGTCGTACATCGACAGCATGGCGATACCGATAAGCCGTTCGGGAGCGGCGCTGCAGTAGTCGATGAGCCAGTCGTTGTAGACCCGCGCGCAAACTGCCTCCAACTCGTGATCGTCGAGGCTCAAGCACTTCAAGCCATGGGTCGGATAGAGCACTTCGGCACTGACGCCGTCGGCGGCCATCTCGGCGACGCGCTTGTTCTTGTCCTGGGCGCCGCCGGGCGTGTCGTTGGGCCTTTGCCCGCCAAAATCGGGGGCGCGGTCCTGAAAAGCCTTCGGCAGTTGTTTTTGCCAAAGACCCGCGGGCTCGATGACGTGTGAGTCCGATGAGATCAATACCTCATCGATAACGGCGTTGGTCTCTTTACCATAGGTTCGTTCAAGAAAGGCCATCTTTTCGGCTCCTCTGTATTGTGAAATTTGCGCGAGCGGCTGAGGCGCGGATTTTTAAAAAATTGCTCACAGCCATATTGATGGAATAACCCAGCCGAGGGTCAAGGTGCAAGGGAAGGGTCGTGGACCGCTTGGGATCGGGAGCGCGGCGACATTTAGACAGCCGTCGACATTCCGTCATGAATTTTCGCTATTCCAAACCGATCGGAGAACAGAAGTCTCTAGCTATCTGAATCTAACGATATAATATTGTGGATATCGACAGCGTCCGGCACTTCTCTTGCGACTTCTTGAATCCCATAATCAAGTATTAGGAGGGATACCGAAATGAGCGGAGCGACTCCACAAAGCGCGCAGCAGGAAAAAAGCGTTTCCCAAACGGCAAAAGCTTTTGCGGCTCAAAGTCCCACGTCAGGTCTGGCGCCATCGACAATTCGGCGCCGCATCCCCGGAGTGCAGGATGTGCAGATCGACATATTGTACTGCGGGGTGTGTCATTCGGATTTGCATCAAGCGCGTAACGAGTGGCAGAGCGTCATGCCGACAGTTTATCCCTGCGTCCCAGGGCACGAGATCGTCGGTCGGGTGGTCAAAACCGGTAACGCAGTGACGAAGTTTAAAGCCGGCGACATCGCCGCTGTCGGCTGCATGGTGGACTCTTGCCGTAAGTGCGCCAGTTGCCGCGCCGGGGAAGAACAGTATTGCGACACCTTTCCCACGCTGACCTACAACGGCGAGGACAAACAGCTCGGTGGCGTAACCTATGGCGGGTATTCCGAGAGCATCGTCGTAGACGAGGCGTTTGTCCTGCGGGTCTCGGAAAAATTGAATCTTGCCGGAACGGCGCCGCTGCTGTGCGCGGGCATCACCACCTACTCGCCGTTGCGTCACTGGAAAGTCGGCAAAGGCCAGAAGGTGGGAGTGGTGGGGCTCGGCGGGCTGGGCCACATGGGTGTGAAATTCGCCAGCGCATTTGGCGCCGAGGTCGTGCTCTTTACAACGTCGCCGAACAAGATCGCCGACGGACGGCGACTCGGCGTGCATGAAGTGGTGGTGTCAAAAAACGACGCGGAGATGCAGAAGCATCAGCAAAGTTTTGACTTCATTCTAGATACGGTTTCCGCCGAGCACAATTTAAATGCTTATATCGATTTGTTGAAGCGGGATGGCACGCTGACAATGGTCGGCGCGCCGGAACAACCGCTGCCCATCACGGTCTTCGGCCTGCTTATGAAACGGCGGCAGCTCGCCGGTTCCAGCATCGGCGGCACCCGTGAGACTCAGGAGATGCTCGATTTCTGCGCCGAACATAATATCACCTGCGATGTCGAAGTGATTCGGGCTCAGCAGATCAACGAAGCCTACGAACGCCTGCTCAAGAGTGATGTGAAATACCGCTTTGTTATCGATATCGCTTCGCTGCAGTAACGGGCGAGGTGCAACAGATCGGCAGCGCCCCAGTTTCTATGAGAGGCACGAAAGGAAATGCGCTTGTGGAGCCATTTTCCGCCGGCAAGCTACGTGGTCGCCCCATTGTCGGTGACAGAGTTCTTTCGGGAAAGTTTCCTCTCACTGCGCATTCGTCGGATCCCAGCAGGTTCGGAGGTTTTCATTAAACCCGTCAAGGAGACGCATATCCTCCGCGGGTTAAAAACATCGGCATTTTCGAAGATGCGTGTACGATTGGCCGATTTGGGAATGACCATCAAGCCGCGCTGCAGAGCCCAGCGGATGAGGATTTGCGCTGTTGATTTGCTTTCCGACCGGGGAAACAGCCTATCCACGAGGGGCAAGCGCGAGCGGGAAAGCGCTGGCCGCGGTTCGCCCGTCGAATATTTTTTGGCGACGGCGACAAGTTTCGGATCCTTCATGCGGGCCCCTTTTGTTAACGGACTGTAGGCTTCGATGACGATGCCTTTGCCGGCGCAGAAATCCAATAAATCCCGCTGGTAGAGGTAGGGATGAAACTCAACCTGGTTGACCGCGGGAACAGTCTTTGTCTGGGCAAGCAGCTCCGTCAAGTGCCTGATGGTAAAATTGCTGACGCCAATCGACCGCGCCTTGCCCTCCGCATGGAGCGCCTCCAAAGCGCGCCAGCTCTGTCGCCGTTCCCGCACGGGGTAGTGGATCAGGTAAAGATCAACATAATCCAACTTGAGCTTGCGCAGGCTCGTGTCGAGTGCTCGCTGCGGGTTTCCATGGTCGGAATTCCACAATTTGGTTGTGACGAAAATCTTCTCCCGGGGAATGCCGCTTTTTCTAATGGCACCACCCACGCTCTCCTCGTTGCCGTACATGGCCGCAGTATCGATGAGCCGGTATCCCGCTTCCAATGCGGCAAGCACCGCCGCTTCACAGGACGCTCCCGCGCGCGCCTGCCACACGCCCAAGCCGAGCTGTGGAATCAGGTGACCGTCGTTGAGTGCCAATTTCGTCTCGATCGTAAGTTCCATAAAAAGTAAATGCCGGTTGTCTTTACACGGTCGTCACGGGTCGGAT
>VBKX01000582.1:0-1111 GCA_005879435.1 Deltaproteobacteria bacterium | reverse complement strand
AGGAGCGCCAACGCAACTGCCACGCATGCGGTGATCAACGCGGTGCCGCCTAGCGCCAGCGCGATGCAAATTGCGGTTCGCGACTGTGACTCCATCGCACGCGCACTCACGGCATCGGCTGCGGCAATCCGGATATCGGCGAAGAGTGACTGCTGCATTACCGTTTTTGCCGCGAGCACCTTTTCGATGGCGCATTCGAAGTCCTGCTGCTTTATGCGCTTACCGAAATCCGGACCCGGTTCGGCGGCGGCTGAGGCCGCGGCCTTGAGAACCGCGTTCTTGATATCGCCACCGCTCAGGGTGTAGCGCTCGGCGAGCCGCCGAAAATCCACGTCGGGCGCCAACGGAGTCTTCTTCGGGTGAATTTGCAGCTCCCAGATGCGCGCGCGTTCTTCCGGTCCCGGGATCTCAAACAGCACATGGGCGCGGATGCGGCGCTCGAATGCGGGATCAAAGTTCGCTGCCAGATTCGTCGCAAAAATCACAATGCCGTTGAACGCTTCCAACTCGCGTAGAAGAACGTTAACCGTCAAATTGCTTTCGCGTTCGTGCGGCAGGCCGGCGCCCGAGGACCGGCGCATCGCGATCGCGTCTGCCTCGTCGAACAATAGGACGGCATTTTGCTCAGCCGCCGCGCGAAACGTGGCGACTATATTTTTAGGAGTTTCGCCGAACCACATCGACTCGGCTTCGGCATAGTTGACCACGAGAAGCTTCAGACCGAGCTCATGCGCGATCGCTTCGGCGCAGATCGTCTTTCCCGTGCCGGGGGGTCCGGCGAAGTTAAACGCCAACCCCTGTCCCGAAGTATGCCGTTCGCCTAGGCCCCAGCGGTTAAAAATCAAGTGGTGATTGCGTACCTGCGCCAGCGCTTGGTCTAAGGTGCTGCGGGTTTGTGGCGCCAATACAACGTCTGCCAATGTACGCGCCGGTGTGACGGTTTCCACGACTCGACGCGAACTGAGGCCCGTAAAGAAAGAAATCAGAGGACTAGCCATAACTGATTCTGTCAATTTCCCCCTGTGAATCTAGATTCAAGTTTGTGGAACCGCTTATCGCAATAACGCGGTGCGAGCAACTATAAGGCCGGAGCTGTTTCGGCCGTTGATCA
>VBKX01000583.1 GCA_005879435.1 Deltaproteobacteria bacterium | reverse complement strand
AAGCGATACCAGAGAAAAAATCGATATCACAATCGTCGTGAGCGTCGGAGTCGGGACGCGCGTTGAGTTTCTGATCGGCTCTTGTCTCAGTTTACGGACTGGGCGCGGCATGGTTCCGGTGGCTTCGCGTCGCTGCACGAGCAGCGACGCGATCACCGACAGCAGCAAGACCCCGCCGATAATCCCGAGCGACGCGCCAATCGGAATCTTGTACAGATCGGTCAGCAACATTTTCGTCCCGACGAACCCAAGCACGAATGAAAGGCCTATTTTCAAGTAGATAAACATCTCCATGACACCGGCGAGCATGAAATAAAGCGCGCGCAAGCCCAGGATGGCGAACACGTTCGATGTGTAAACGATGAAGGGATCTTGAGTGATCGCGAAGATGGCGGGGATGGAATCCACCGCAAAAATGACATCGGTGGTTTCGATGACGATCAGGACGAGCATCAAAAGCGTGGCTTTGGTCTTGCCGGCCTGGCGAACGAAAAAATACTGACCGTGATAGCTCTTGCTAACCGGCACCCAGCGCTCGAACAAACGCACCACGGGATTTTTTTCCGGCTCCAACTTTTCGTCGCCCTGAAGGAACATCTTGATGCCGGTGAAGACCAGGAAAGCGCCGAAGATGTAAATTATCCAGTGAAAATTGCTGATCAAAGCGGAGCCCGTGGCGATGAAGATCGCGCGCAGAATGAGGGCGCCGAGGATGCCCCAGAATAGAATGCGATGCTGGTATTCGGCCGGCGTGGCAAAGTATTGAAAGATCATCAAAAAGACGAACAGATTGTCGACGCTCAGAGATTTTTCGATGACGTAACCGGTGAGAAATTCCAGCGCCTTCTCCTGGCCCCACGCGAAATAGAGGCCCAGGTTGAAAAGCATCGCGAGGGACACCCAAACCACGCTCCAGGTTGTCGCCTCTTTGATTGATACCGAATGAGCCTTGCGGTGAAAGACGCCGAGGTCGATGGCGAGCATGCCCAGAACAAACAAGTTAAAAGCGATCCAAGGAAATATCCGATCCGAATCCATAAATCCTCTTTTTTCGATTCCTGAAAACTCCGCGGCCACGATCGGGCCGCGTTCAACGCAATAAGATTGTGTTGAGAAATAGAGGACTAGATTCGCAGGATCTGAAGGAGGGCGTGCGGATCAATGAAAGTCATGCATGCCCGAGACGACAACAGAATTGAGAACTCTCGCCGAAAGCCCGGTAAGATTTGGGTGATCGGCGCTCGGTCGGATTCATATCGGCGGTCACGAGCTCGTTTCGATCCGGAGGTTCTGCAAGCCTGTTCGTCGCGTTCTTCCGAAGAGGCGTCCTCTCCAGCAGCCGAACCGGGAATCGCTTGCAATGGCTCAGGGCGGGTCTCGTTGAGACCGAAAGCCAGGAGAAGCATGAGTAACGAGCCAATGACGGACCGCTTCATGCCTTAACTGGCTAGCAATTCAAAACCTTTAAATCAATAAAGCTGATTACCGCGAATGTTACACGGAAATGACCGGCTCTTCGGCCGAAGTGCGCAGCCGGCCGTACAACGGAATCATCAGGGCGTCGCCGGTTGGTGACGCCGCTGGCGATCATGTTAGTCTCTCATCCGTGAGTAATCTATTTCTCGGCTGGTGATGAATTCCAGCAACGCTGCCTTGCCGTCTTGAGTCGTTTTGTAGGCGCGCTGCAGTGCGGGAACGATTTGCCCCGGCTCTTCGACGCGTTCCGACCAGCCGCCGAGCGATTTCGCCAGGTCGGCGTAGTTGCCGAGGATATTCATCGTACCGTAGCGTTCGTGTGAGGCGTGCATGCTGTGAGTTTCGGCGGCCATAAAATTATTGTTCAAAACAATCGTCAACGTCGGGATGTTGTTGCGCACGGCGGTTTCAAAATCCAATCCGGTCATGCCGAAGGCGGCATCGCCCATGAAGTTGACGCAAAATTTTTCCGGTGCCGCCAGCTTGGCGCCGATGATTAATCCCAACCCGCCGCCGAGCGCGTGGGATTTGCCCCAACCCAGATAACTGCGCGGCACCGGCGCTTGGTAAAACGGCACCAGTTGATTGCGCGGGCTGCCGGAGTCATGGGTGACGATGACGTCTTTTCGGTCGAACAGGTTCATGAACTCCCACATGACACGATAAGGCGTCAGCGGTTTTTCATTGGACGTGAGCTTGGGCATCCATTCCTTGAGCCATTCTTCCTTGCCTCTTTTGATCTCCACCGTCACGGCGCCCTCTGGATCGCGCTTCTTGCCGCCGAGAATATCCTTCGCGGCTTCGACGAATTGGCGCAGCACCAACTTCGCGTCGCCCAGGAGCGGATAATCCGACGCGTATTGTTTGTTGATGTCGCGCTCGTCGTTAGTCGCGTGAATGATCACTTTTCCCGGCGGGATCGCCGCCGCGGTAATGTTGTGCTTGGTCAAACTCGTGCCGATCGCCAGAATCACATCGGCTTTCTGCAAAAAGGTGTGCACCGTCCGCGGCATCACCCCGGTGCCGGTGCCAAGCGAAAGCGGATGGTGCTCCGGAAAGGCACTCTTGCCTTCAAGCGGCGTCGACACGGGAAGCTGCGCCAGCTCGGCAAGCTCGATCAATTCGTCGGTCGCCTCGGCATACAACACGCCCTGCCCGGCGTTGACCATGGGATTTTTCGCTTGCAACAAAATTTTCGCCGCTTCTGCAACATCGCGCGCGTTGGCGCCGCTGGTTGTGCGCTTCACGGGCTTGTAGTTCAGCGCGCCGGGAAATTCTTCGACGGCAATGTCGCCGGGTATTTCTACCATCACCGGCCCCGGACGGCCTAGCTTGAGATAGGTAAAGGCGCGCCGCAGGATTTCCGGCACTTGATCGGCGACGGTAATTTCTTCTATCCATTTTGAAATCGGCGCATAGGCCTGTGCCGAACGAAAGAAGTGAAACACCTGCGAGCTGCTACGCGGGTGACCGACCGGCAAACAAAGCACCGGCACGGAGTCTGAATACGCAGTCGCGACGCCGGAAAATGCATTTTCAGCTCCGGGCCCCGCCTGCATGGTAAACACGCCGATGCGCCGCCCGTTGGTAACGCGGGAGAATCCATCCGCGATGCCGACGCCGACCCGCTCCTGCCGGCAGACGATCGGCCGGATGCCCGCGCTCGCCGCGGCTTCGATCAACGGATTGGTCGGATAGCAGGAAAGAAACTCAACGCCTTCGCGCTTGAGGATCTCAGCAATTGCGTCGACGACTTTCATGGGAATTCCCCCTTTGAAAACTGCCGACTCAGACGTCGGCCGTTTCCCAATATTTTTCCTTCTTCAACTGTTCGGTAACGTATAGCTTCGCATCTACGAGCGCGGGAATCTTGGTCGCGATGCAGGCAACGTGGCGCAGATCGTTTTGCGCCTCGCTTCTGATGACGTGGGGAGGCTCTTTACCGCTCTCGACGGCGCGAACCGTGTGCAAAAGAAATCGTCGCACCGCGATGACGGTCATGTCGCTGACCCCGAGGTGCTCGTGGGAGCGGTCATAGATCGGCCCCATGCTTTCGGTGGCGCAAGAGTCGTGAATGAGAAAAATTTGTCCCATGCCGGTGAATGTCTCGCGCTTCTGCTGCTCACGGTCTTGCAGGTAGTTGTTCTTTAGGTTGCGCCGCTTGCGAAAATCCGCGCCGATCTCTTCGTCATGCTGTCTTTCGTCGTCGCGGATCGGGCGGGTGCGTCGAAAGTGTATGTTGTAGCGTATGCTCTGAGTGTCGTCGATGGGCACGTGGGAGTGGATCGTGTAGCCTTCGGGATTCCCTTTCAAACCGCCGGTGGGAATAAAGCCGTGGCAGGGCAGGACGATATTGGAAACGCGGAGGTAAATCGTCTTGGCATCGATCTTACGGCAGGAGAGCATTCTGACGCCGTAATCCATTTCAATCCCTTCCAATTCAGGCGCCGAATCCGCCGCGTACAAGGCGCCGTCACCCCCGCCGCGCTGGCGCTCGCCGGTAAAATTTTTATGCAGGACGGAAAGATGCGATGAATCGCATTCGCC
>VBKX01000101.1 GCA_005879435.1 Deltaproteobacteria bacterium | reverse complement strand
CGGCGGTCCAGATCAATGTTCTCGCCGGAAGAACCGTTCCGTCGCTTAATTGTACGCCGCTTTCCGCCACGCCGGTGACTTTCACGCCGAGACGAAATTCGATTTTGCGTTCTGCGAGTTTCTCTTGCGCATAGTGACCGAGTTCTGGCCCGAGCTCGGGCAGGATCATTGATCCATGTTCCACCAGCACGATGCGCAACATGGATTCGTTCAAATTCGGGTAAAATTTCAGCGCGTCGCGCAAAAAGTCATTGATGGCGGCGATGGTTTCCACCCCGGCGAATCCGCCGCCGGCGACGACGAAGGTGAGCAACTGCTCCGGCGGAATCGTGGAACACTCGAAGTCGGCCTCTTCGAGATGTTCGATTAACTGGTTGCGCAGATAGACGGCGTCCGCCAGCGATTTCATGGTCAGCGCCCGCTCTTCAAGGCCGGGAATGCCGTAGAAGTTGGTGACTGATCCTAAAGCCAAAACGAGATGATCGTAAGACAGATCGTGCGCATGGCTCGTGTCGATACCGTGGCACACCGTGACCCGTTTGTTGTTCAGGTCGATGGAATTGACTTCGCCGTCGAAAAAATTGGTCCGCTTCAGGAGCTTGCGGATCGGGTTGACGATGGTCGTGATGTCGAGATCGCTGGCCGCGACTTCGTGCAGCATCGGCGTGAACAGAAAAAAGTTGTCGCGGTTGACGAGCGTGATCTCGACGGTGGAATCATTGCCAAGCCGCCGCTGCTCGAGTTCCAGCGCGGTGTAGAGCCCGCCAAAGCCGCCGCCGAGGATGAGGATTTTGGTCTTCTGATGCATTTCGTTAAGACTAGCTTTCGATATTGTCAGTAAGATGTGGTCACCACGAAGGCACGAAAGGCACGAAGTTAAAAGTATGGATATCCAAATTCTTCGTGACCTTCGTGTGCTTCGTGGTGAAATTGCATTTTCCGCATTTGATTGTAGCTATTCGTGGTGAGTGAGTTCTTCTTAACTCTTCGCAGAAGCCAGCGCTGCTGTGGCGAAGTTGACACCGAATCGCTTACACCACACGGTCACGGCGCGGTATTTCGAGAGATCGACACCGGCCGGCAGGTCGTAGTTCTGATCGCCAATGTTACCCTTGATGCTGCCGAGGTCGATAAAACCGGCTTTCTTTACCGTGTCGTCATCTTTAGCATCGTTAGCCGCGACCAAGTAGATGTGCACGTCGGGACCGTTGGAGGTTTCGAACGCGCTGAAACGCAAGACGTTCTTACCGTCTGCCAGTTTGTAAATCGCCGCCATGCCTTTCGTTTCATGGGCGACGCCGCGGAAATTACCCTCCGCAACCTTTACGGGAATCGAAACCGGCGCTTCCAAAGCCGCCTGGCCGAAGTTCACGCCAAACCGCGCGCACCAGATGGTGACGTTTTTGTATTTGTTCAAATCGGCATCCGCCGGGATGTCATAGTTCTGATCGCCCTTGTTGCCTTTCATCGAACCAAGATCGATGAAGCCGGCTTCTCTAATTGCTTCACTGCCTTTCTCAACCTCGGCGGCTGTTAAATAGACGTGAACGTCCGGGCCGTTGGAAGTTTCGAATTCGGTCAGCCGCAAAGTTCGCTTGCCGTCGGCAAGCTGATAAATCGAAGCCAAACCTTTAGTTTCGTGCGCTAAGCCTTTGAAGTTGCCTTTGGTCACGGCCATCGGTCCCTTCTCGATAGAAGCCATCGCGGCCCCGCCGGGAAATTCTTCGTTCACCGTCTTGTTGACGAACAACAACTCCGGTCGAAACGCGTACCAGCCGATCGCCAGCACGACAACGCCTGCTCCGATAATGATATTTCGCTTACTCATGGGAAAAACCTCCGTTAATAGTTTCATAATCGACCGCTTATTTGCCGTCGCGAATAATATTTCTGCCTGAATTGGCAAAACAATCTGGCTGGTTAGATGTATGCGAGCAGGAAAAGGATGCGAATGGCGGCGAATTAGGCTAGCAGATTCGATTGTGCTACATTTCCGAAACAAGAATAGGCTCATTATGATCACTCGTTAAGATGAAAGAGAAACATGCTGTCTAGCCACGTCCGAATTGCTGTTTCACTTGCGTACATTATTTCATCTTTTGTCGCGGTCATTTTTGTCCGTGCAATTCTCGCGCAGTCGGGTGGACAGGCTACGGTAATTGTTAAGGTCACTGGGCTTCGTTCTGAGACAGGACAGGTGAAAATCGCTGTATTCAATTCGTCCGAGAAATGGCTAGGCGAACAACCGGTATACTCATCGACGATTAACGTGGACAGTCAATCAGTCACATGGAAAATCAATAATGTTCCCTATGGGGATTACGGCATTGCGGTTCTTCATGATGAAAACAAAAACGGCAAGATGGATAAGAACTTTGTGGGGATACCTCTCGAACCATACGGGTTTTCAAATAATGTGAGAGTAACTTTGGGGCCACCGACATGGGAAAAGTCCAAGTTTGTCGTCAAAGGCCCAACTACCGAAGTTTCAATAGAGGTTAAATAGAAAGTGAGGCGGCGTCTGAATTCTAGTCTCGACTTTCTGAGTTCGAACCTCCGTTCGTCGACGATCACCGCAATAGACCGGTCACAAGCGTCGTAAAAAGGAGTTTTCACAATGCCACGAAACATCATCATGGCAGCCTCGCTGCCGGCATCGCCGGATAAGCTATTCGATATGTATCTCGATCCGGCGGAGCACGCGGAGTTTACCGGATTGCCGGTGACGATCGAGCCGCACGCGGGCGGCGCTTTTAGCGCATTCGACGGGATGCTTTCCGGCAGGATTCTACACATCGAGCCGAAGACGTTGATCGTTCAAACTTGGCGGTCGGGAAATTGGCCGCTAACGGCGATGGACTCGGTGCTGACGCTCTCGTTCTGGCCGGCGCAAGACGGGGCTCGGATCGAGGGGTTGGGAAAAGTATTATTGGACGCCGTGGCATGATTATCTGATCGGCAAAACTCACGCCAGCTGAATCTTATCGATCAATATCTCTGCCTAATGAAACACTTCACATTCCATCGTCAATGGGTCGAATGTCATGAAACATTGCGCGAGCGTTAGGGTGGCCTCAGATGGGTAGCGAAGCTTCGTTGATCTGGGGCGTAATTTTTGGCGCGATCGGTTTGGCGTATTTTGTTTTCGGAAAGAAGCAGCAGCGTTTCGTTCCTTTGTTTTGCGGCATCGGGTTGATGGCCTTTCCTTACTTCGTATCCAATACGGTACTTCTCGTTATCATAGGTCTTGCGCTCTCGGTCATCCCTTATTTTTTTTAGGCTCTGAGCCGCAGATCGATGTTCTGTCCGGCGAAAGTTTCGACGACACGACAGTTTCTTCGATCCGGAAATTCGCTTGCCCGCCGGTCCGCTTGGTTTCTCATGGGCCGCGATCGCAGATGCAGTCTTCAGCGATGATTCACGTAAATAAACTTGCCTTGCGCCGACTCGACAGTCGTCGTAAAATATGAGGCTGATTAGAGACTTAGAGAATAGAAACCAGAGGTAGCTTTGAATATTGTGTTTGATCTAGGTGGGGTAGTGGTGCGCTGGGAGCCGGAGACTCTTATTGCTGACCTATTCGATGATCCGGAGGTGTGCAGAGTGGTCCATTCGGAGTTCGTTGGCCATCCCGATTGGGTCGAGCTCGATCGCGGCACCCTTGCCCCCGAAGACGCCGTCGCGCGAGCGTCTGAGCGGACTGGGCTATCTCATTTTGAACTCAACCATTTTTTACAGCGAGTTCCTTCAAGACTTACCCCGATCACGGATACGGTCGAGTTGCTCCATCGACTGAAAGCCCAGGGACATTCTCTTTACTGTCTCTCGAACATGCATTTTGCCTCCATCGAGTATCTCGAACGGACCTATGACTTTTTTGATGTTTTTACCGGTAAAGTGATTTCGTGCCGGCTCAATTTGTGTAAACCGGAGCCAAAGATTTACTCTCATCTGCTGGAGACGTACGGGCTCCACGCCGCGGACACGGTTTTTATCGACGACGTGGAGATCAATCTAGCTACTGCGCGGCAGATGGGCATTCAGACAGTTCGGTTTGAAAATCCAGTCCAATGTACCGACGAACTCAGAGCGATGGGTTGTATCTAGGCGTTAGAAGTCTACGCAAATGGATTTGCCGCGATTTAACAAACATCCCAAACGCCATGTTTCGTGGTGATCGATGGTTATTCGTCGCGCTTTCCTGAATTTCCCGAAATCATTTCTCGGTGTCCTGATTCATTTTTTAGCGTGCGGCGTCAGCGAAGCAGCGACGCGGCCGCCTTACACCGAAGTTTTCTATCCGAGCGGCAATCTCAGCATACAAGCTTATCTCTACAAACCGTTCGGCGACGGTCCGTTCCCGGCGGTCATCTACAATCACGGTTCGCGCCAGGGCAACGAGAGACGGCCGACGCCATTTCCCTACATCGGCAACTTGCTCACTCAGGCGGGCTATGTGGCGTTCGTCGTTGAACGCCGCGGCTACGGCGGCTCGGACGGTGCCACAATACGGGACGAAGTCGGTAACAACCGGCGGCGGCTCGTGGCGCGGCTCCAGGCCGAGACCGATGACGTGTTGGCGGCGCGCGATTACCTGCTTACGCGGAGTTTCATCGACGCGAAGCGGATCGGAATCATGGGCTGGTCGTTCGGTGGTATTGTCACCATGTTCGCCGTGAGCCGCAGCAACGACTTTGCGGTCGCGGTCAACCAGGCGGGCGGCGCGCTGACCTGGAACGGCAATGCCGACATTCGAAACGCGCTCGTCGCAGCGGCGGAGAAAGCCAATACGCCGACGCTGCTCATGGTGGCGCAAAACGATCGGACTACGGAATCCATCACCACCGTCGGCGAAATTTATAATCGCCGCGGTGTGCCGCACCGGGCGGTAATTTACGAGGCATTTGTCCCGCAAGGCGCCGCGTCGGACACCCCTCCGGGCCACAGAGTATTTTCCGCCGAAGGCGTACATGTGTGGGAGAAAGACGTGTTAGAGTTTCTCGGCCGATATCTGGCGATAAAAACGACCGAAAAAAATTAGATCTAACGGCGTCCAGCGCAACCAAGAGGCAGCGCTCCGCGGCTTTAGGTGTGTCACACAATTCCGCTATAACGCACAGGAGGTTTGGCCATGCGCATCGACGTGCACGCTCATCTGTTTTCTAAGGCTTATATCGAAGCGCTGCGACACGTTTTCGGCAATGACAATTCGCCGGCGGGTCAGGACGCACAGCGGTTGATCAAATGGATGAGCACGGATCCGCGTATGACCCACGTCGAAGGTCGTCTGCAAGAGATGGAGAAGTGGGGGATTGAGATGCAGGTGCTCTCAGTCCCATTTCACGGCGCGCTTGTGCAGGACAGAGCGGCCGCAGGCGAACTCACGCAGCTGGCTAACGAGATGATCGTGCAACCCGCGCGCGATTATCCCGATCGGTTTCGCGTTCTGCTTACGTTGCCGCTGCAGTTTCCAGAGTTGGCGGTTGAGACACTCGACCGTTTTGCTCAAGAACCGACGGTAGTTGGTGTGGCTCTCATGGGCAGTGCCGGGGGGCGACCGCTCAACGATGCCGCGTTCATGCCGGTCTATGCTGAGCTCGAGCGGCGCGGGCTGCCGTTCTTGCTTCATCCCATTTCGCCGCCGGGGCTCGACTGCATGTTAGAGCTAAATCTCGCCAACGTAGTGGGCTTCATGTTCGAAACGACGTTGGCTGCGACTCGACTCGTGCTTGCCGGGGTCTTCGAGCGGTACCCAAAACTGCAAATGATCTTTCCGCATCTCGGGGGTTTGGCGCCCTATCTCATGGGACGAATTCAGTGGGGCTACGAGCGGTTTCCGGCGTGCAACGAAAATCTCAGCGCGCCGCCGGAGGTTTATTTCAAGCGCTTTTATTACGACACGGTATGCCGCAACGTTCCGGCTCTGCGCATGGCGCTCTCGATGTTCGGGGTCGAGCACGTGCTGTTCGGCACCGACATTCCCTTCCGCGAGGACATCGATCTGCAACTGCAAGACTTGGCAGCGCTCAAGCTGAGCGACGCGGAGCGGCAAGCAATCGACTTCGGCAATGCGGCGCGGCTGCTTGGCATCGAGTTCAAATCGAGCAAGTAGACTTTGGAGCACTGCGAATGAGCGCAGGAATCCGGCTGACTGCCGAAAATCTCCCACGGCCCTCGAAGATGTAACGACGCTGTGCCCGCCGATTAGCTTCGCCGCCTCCTTGTTTCACCCCGGCGTGAGGAATTCCAGGGCTGCTGC
>VBKX01000100.1:8228-9354 GCA_005879435.1 Deltaproteobacteria bacterium | reverse complement strand
GGAAAAATCGCGCACGTCGTCGAGCGCCTTTTTCTTTTCGTTGCCGAGGCGCTCGAGGAAATTCTCCATGTCGCCGTCGCTCATGATGCCGTCCCGCAAAATCGACTTGAGCTCGACGTCGTAGGATCGCGCGGCGATCTCCGGGGTCTGCTTGACCCACTGCAGCAGTATGCGAATGGTTTCCGGACGATTCTCTTCGATCAAGCGGTTCGCCTTGAGCAGCGCGCGCACGCCGCGTTTCACGAACTGCGGATTTTCTTTGATCAGGCGATCCGAAGTGATCATGCCCGACGCCGGCATGCCGACCTCCGGCGGTCCTGCCAACACCTTGCCGCCCATCTGTTGCGCCATCAGGTCGTGCGGTGGCGAGAGCGTCGTCACCTCCACCGCGCCGGTGATGACCGATTGCAAACGCACGAAGGTATCGCCCAAAGCCACCGGTTGGAGTTGCGCCGGACTGAAGCCCTTGGATCTCAACAACTCCTCTGCGACCAGATGATCCGAGCCGCGGATACTCGACACGCCGAGCTTTTTGCCCTTCAACTCTTGTATATCTTTCACGCTCGGGTGGGCGATCAAATAGTAAACGCCTTTCTTGAATGCCACGACGACGATCTTCAAGGGAAACCCTGAAAGAATTCCGCGCACGGTGCTCACGAACGTCCCGGTAAACGAAACGTCGCCATTCATCAGCGCCATCACGCCGAGCCGCGGATTGGCTTGGATGATTTCCACGTCCATGCCTTCATCGCGGAAGAATCCCTTGCTCACCGCCACGTAAAACGACACCGAGGTGTTACTGCGGCTAGAGATGGATATGCGCACTTTCTGGATCTGCGCATGAGCGAGCGGCTGGCAGATCATGGGTCCAAACAAAACCGCCGCCAGCAGAATCCATATTTTCGAAGACTTCACGTTGTCCCAACTAATCAGACCGAATGACGCTCACGGAATCCGAAGCCCATTACTCCCACACTCCATTCCAGTTCTTTTCACTTCCCAACCGCCAGTTCCTTCAGCGCCTGGCGCGCAAAGGAAAAATCCCGGACTTCATCGAGAGGGCGCTTTTTATCTGCTAACCGATCCATTTGAAACTCGATCTCCGCATCGGTCATTTGGCCGTCTT
>VBKX01000100.1:2541-8140 GCA_005879435.1 Deltaproteobacteria bacterium | reverse complement strand
TTGATGGATCGATCCGAAGCGAACAGGCCCGAAGATGGCACGCCGATTTCTGGCGGTCCGGAAATGGCCTTTAAGCCCTTTTGTTCGAGCATTAAATCATACGGCGGTGGTACCGAAACGGCCTGCACCACACCGGTGACGGCCGCTTGAAACCTTAGCGAGGGGTCGCCAACGGCGATCGCTTGAACCAGGTTCGGGTCCAGTCCTTTCATGCGCAGCAGCTCCCGGCCGATGATGTGATCGCCGCCGTTGACCGCGGTCACGCCCAATTTTTTGCCTTTCAGATCTTGAATGTCTTTGATGAGATCCGGGCGCACCATCAAATAATACGTACCCTTTTTCAGGAGAATGAAAACCGTCTTCATCGGCAGGCCCTGCACGATGCCGCGAAAGGTGCTGACGAAGGATGTCGTGAACGTCACGTCGCCGTTCAATACCGCCATGGCGCCGAGGCGAGGATTGATTTGGATGAATTCGACCTCCAACCCCTCGTCTTTGAAGAAACCCTTGGCTTGAGCCAAGATACGGATCTTTTGGCTCTGCGCGTTGGTGTATTGGTCAGCGCAAAGGAGAACGCCTAAAACAATCGCCAGTCGTATCAAACGACACTTGTGAAACCGCGTCGAATTCATGAGTCGCTCCTTCCGCACCTCACGTCCGGCTAAAAATAAGTCAGCGCGCCGCCGAGCGTCAAGCACAATCGGTGCGCGCCTTCTCTATTTACACCCTGGCGCCATTTGGCATAGAGTCCGGACGACATGAAGCAACTAGTCATTTTTGCGTTTCTAGTTGTACTGTTCGAAGCCAGCGCGGCCGCCAATCCCTATCTACTCAAGCCTGGCGAGCCGCCAACGAAGCTTCGGGTAGCGACCTCGGCGGTCACGGGCGGCTTTGTGCATTTCTACAGCGGCCTCGATTACGGAATTTTTGAAAAGTACGGCCTTAAATGCGAGCACGTCTATATTCGCGGCCAATCGCCGGCGCTCGCCGCGCTGGCGAACGACCAGGTCCAGTTCAACTACGGTGCGGCTGATGGCAGCTTGCCCGGTCTCGCGGCGGGTGTCGAAGCCAAATTCGTCGCCTCTCCGCTCGTCAAGCTCCCCTACGTCATGGTCGCGCGTAAAGAGATTCGCCGGCCTGAAGATCTCAAAGGCAAATCCATCGGCGTGACGCGGCCGGGTGACTTGAGCGCGCGTCTGTCGCGGCAGGTCGTGAGAAAATTCGGCCTGACAACCGATGAAGTGACCATTCATCCTATTGGCGGCAGTCAGACCGAGCGCTATCAAGCCATGGTCGGCAACGTCGTTCAAGCGATCCTCGTGACACCGCCGCTGGATATCCGCGCTAAAAGCGACGGCTTCAATATTATCTACCGGCTGATCGACCTAGAGATCCCGTTCATCTACAGCTCCCTGATCACCAACTATAAAATGCTGCGCGAACGGCCGGAAATCGTGCAACGCATGGTCGCCGCGTTGGCCGAGACGGTCTACTTCGTCGAGAAGAATCCCGACAAGGCCAAAGCAGCCATTGCCAAAGCAATGCGCGTGAAGGATGAAGAAGCGCTGCAATCGTCGTACAACGTGTACGCCAAGGAAATCGTCGACCGCACCATGGTCGTACCGGGCAAATCCGTGAGCGAAGCTGTAGATATCGCCCGCGAAACCGGAACCCTAGTCAGAAGAAAACCCGAAGAACTTTACGACAACAGCTTCGTAAATAACCTGGAGAAAAGCGGCTTTCTCAAAGAACTTTGGGGAACCGAGAACTACCGGCGATAAACATCTTTTAAGTTGCTGGTTGAAAACTCTGCGGATGACATCCTATTTACAAGGTCGCTGCCATTGGCATAAAGTCCGGCCCATGAAGCCAGCAATCATCGCATTCCTTTTTTGCCTCGTTGCCTCCGTTTCATTCGCCAATCCCTACTTGCCCAAACCGGGCGAGAAGATTCTCAGTTTTAGAATTTCGACTTGCGCCGTGTCGGGTGGTTTCATCCATCTTTATACGGCGCTCGATAATGGTCTGTTCGATAAGTACGGCATGAAATTCGAGAATATTTTTATCCGCGGCAGCGGGCCCAATCTCTCGGCTCTTGCCGGCGACGAGGTCCAATTCACCTACTGCGCATCCGATGCAATTATCCAGGAATGGCGGCGGGGATCGAGGCGAAGATCGTTGCTTCTCCGCTGGTCAAGCTGCCCTACGTTTTGGTAACGCGAAAAGAGGTCAGACGCCCGGAAGATCTGAAGGGCAAAGCTCTGGGCATCGCGCGCGCCGGCGACTTGAGCGACCGGCTCTCGCGCGCAGTCGTAAAGAAACTCGGCCTGCCTGCTGAATCGGTTACGATCCGACCGATCGGCGGCAGCCAGGGCGAGCGCTATCAAGCGATGGCCGCGGGAATAGTCCAGGGAGTCATCATTACGCCGCCGCTCGACGTCCGCGCGAAGAACGAAGGTTTCAACGTGCTCTACCGCTTGATCGATTTAAATCTGCCGTTTATCTACAGCTCGCTTCATACCAGCTACAAGATGCTGCGCGAGCGCCCAGAGATCGTCCAGCGGGCGGTTGCCGCCTTGGCCGAGATCGTCTACTTCGTCGAGAAGAATCCCGACAAAGCGAAAGCTTCGGTGGCCAAAGCCATGCGCACCAACGATCAACAAGCGCTGCAATCCGCCTACGACGTCTACGCCAGGGAAATCCTCGACCGCACGATGGTTGTCCCCGGCAAAGCGGTCGCCGAATCCGTCGAGCTCGCCCGTGAAAGCGGCACCCCGGTCAGGAAGAAGCCGGAAGAGATTTACGACAACACCTTCGTCAGTAATCTAGAAAAGAGCGGCTTTTTGAAAGAGATCTGGGGGAGCGAGAATTACAGACGCTAAACGCGAAATTTGTGTGTTAGAACGAAACCCAATTGCCGGCCTTGGCCGTCAAAGAACTCTACTCTTCGCGCCTCGCGCTGATTAAATTTTGCCGCGGATCGATGGCGACGCCGGCTACTCTTACTTCGTAGTGTAGATGTGGACCGGTACTCTTCCCTGTATTACCCACCGCCGCGATCGGTTGTCCTTTGCGCACCCGCTCGCCTTCGTTGACAAAGATTTTAGACAGGTGGGAATATAGAGTTGTGATCTCCTGGCCATGGTTCAATACGATTGTCCCGCGCTTACCGTCGATCGATTCCACAACAGCGTCTCCAGACGCCTGGACCGGAGTACCTATCGGTTTGGGAATGTCCAGTCCCGCGTGGTACTCCATCTTGCCGGTCCAGGGAGACGGGCGCATCCCCACTCCCGAGACTACCTGTCCATTTATAGGCCATTCGGAAGGAAGCGACGCGATCATCTGCTTAAGCTCTCCCTGGAGAGCGGCGAGAAACTGCTGTAATTCCTCGCCTTCGTACTCACGTTCAGAAGCAGGCTCGCCTCGGCGCGGCAACGAAGCTTGAATTCTCTCACGCAAGCCTTTCCACTGAACAAGCGTTTTCTGGACCTCCTGTGCCCGATTCCGAAGCACTGTTAATTTGTCTTTTTGCGCTTGACCGTTTGCAATGACGTCGTCGACTTTCTTTTTTTCCGCCTCGATATAGTCGCTAAATAACACCCCACCCGCAAACACAACCGTTATACCGGCCAACAGGAGTTGACGGAGCCCCTTTTGAGAAACCACGAATCGACGCACCTGCGTTCCCCGTAGAACCATGATGGAGTATGGACTATTCATGTTTCTGACCCTCCTGCTGGCTCGTCTTACACTGCCCGTCAAACACCGCGCCCTCCTCCAGCACCAATACAGGCGTCACAATGTTGCCGAAAATCCGCGCCGTACGGCCGAGCTCGATGCGTTCACGCCCGGTGATATTGCCTTTTACCTGCCCGTTGATAATGGCCACTGCCACCTGGATTTCGGCTTCAACCTCGCCCTCCTTGCCCAAGAGAAGCGTATCCGCAGAAAAGAGTTCACCACGGAATTTACCGTTCATAGCTACCGTCCCAATGAAATTAAGCCGTCCTTCTGCTTCGCAGCCATGATCGATAATTGACGTTACGCCATGATTGGAATTTGAATTTTTCTTCCAGAGTCCCATAATCTAAATTTTTGATTTACGAAAATTACAAAAGAGGCGTTTGTTTTAGAGCCCGGCGGTGGAGAAATTTTCGACTTTTTGGTAACCCAATTGGGCGCAACATCCATGCCACGGCCGCAAATTTGAAGTTATGATGACAGAGCACGACATCACGGGCTGCTTTTCGACAACAGTTCAAAAATACTTGTCCGAAGCGGTTCTTTTCTGTGCACCTTGCGAGGCGTCGAAAGCTTCGTCAAAAAACCCTTCGTAACAGGATAATAACGAACGGCGAGTGAGCAAATATTTTATGCGTGCCAGGAATTCAACAGCAGGGATGACAGATTGCGTTCCAGTTTTTTGGAACGTCAATTCCGAGAAGTCCTCGACCGCACGATGGTCGTCCCCGGCAAAGCGGTGGCCGAAGCCGTCGAGCTCGCCCGTGAAAGCGGCACCCCGGTTAGGAAGAAACCGGAAGAAATTTACGACAACAGCTTCGTCAGTAATCTAGAAAAGAGCGGCTTTTTGAAAGAGATCTGGGGGAGTGAAAATTATAAACGATAAGCGCCCTAAATAATCCAAGTCTCAGCGGCTCTGCACCTTCCTCAGCAAACTCATATCTTCCTTTCACGGTAGATCTCGATCTCCTTTTCGACTGCGGCGCGCGGTTTCGTACCGTCCTTACTGTAGCCTAGCATCTGCGCCGCGAAGGCCTTTTCCGCCAACGGCAAATCGATCTTGTGATAACTTGAGACATACTGCACGACTTCGGTTCGATTTGCCGGATTGACAATGTAGGTCATCGTGCGATGTAGCGCGGCAATCATGCCATAAACTTTTTGCGGCGATTTTTTCATGGTATCGATCGCCGTGACTAAACCGATAAAGCTCAGCGGCGCGTAGGTGCGAGCTTCAGCCAACTTTACGTAACCCTTTGCCTGAAGTTCCTCGACGTAAGGCGGGGCTAGCAACGTCGCCGCGATTCGCTTGCTCGTGAGCGCTTTGATGGCGTTGTCTGTCACCTGCATTGCCAACAGCGTGACCTTACCGGCCTCAATGCCGTGGGCGCGCAGAATCACGCTCGTCGACATGCCTACGGCGTCGGTCAATGCCGTAACCCCGACGGTTTTTCCGATCAATGCTTCAACCGATTCGATCTCAGGCTGCGCCAGCAGGACAAATGCAAAAGTTGCGATCGCGCGCAGAATCATGAGACCTCCCGCATCATCAAACCCATCGTCCTCTACGACTCATTTATGAAAATGGCTGGCTGCCTCTGCCGCCACCTCTTTGACCGCCGGTAGCGGACAAAACCCCTGCGCCTCGACGGCAAAGACCGGATTGAACTTGCTACGGAAATTCTCCAGAGCAATGATCGCCGCCAGCTCGACCAACTCTTCCTCCGAGAAATGCCGTTTCAGCCGGTTGAAAAAACGATCCGTAACCCGCTTGTTGGTGTAAGTCATCCGCTCGCACAACTCCAATGCGAGCTTTTCGCGCGGCGAAAACAGCGGGCTTTTTTTGTAATCACCC
>VBKX01000100.1:0-2528 GCA_005879435.1 Deltaproteobacteria bacterium | reverse complement strand
CCCAACGCTGCTTCCACCTTCTCCGCCGACGCCCCGTTGCGCATCCCACTGGACGCGTTGATGTCAATTCAATACGGACATCCATTGATACTTGCGGCTTTCATGCAGAGCAGATGGCGCAAGTCACCGCTGATCAAGCCTGATTCGAGAATGCCGGCTTGGAGCGCTTGAACGCCTTTTTGAATCGTCGGCCTCAACGCGTAAACTTTCGCCGTATTCAGAATCGAGCCGTACTGCTTTTCCTGCTCATCGAAAATTTTCCGCGTCTCTTCCGATGCTTGCTCTTTACTCATGCCTTTGATTCTCAACATATCGAGCCTCCTAAAGAACCTTACGCTTGGATATTCAATAATCTTGCTGCCGTTCTCCCCAGCATATCGTCTTTCACCTTTGCATCCAGCGGCAGTGCGCGAATCTCGTCGAGATATTCGCTGACGCCGTCGACGCTTTTTCCCTGCTTGGGATCACTGGTGTTGAAATTCTGCGGATAGTCGGTGGCAAACACCAAGCGCTCCGGACGAATGCCTTCCAGTGCGCAGCGCAGCGCGATCGGACTGCCCTCAAATCCCGCCATGTCGAAATAGAGCAAATCAAAATATTGCTCGAACGCCTTCGGCAACTTGAATCGATACGACGAGCGTGCGATCCGCTCTTTGTAGCCAGCCAAGCGGCCGCCGAAGTGGGCAAAGACGAGTTTCAGATCCGGATAACGTTCGATCACTCCGCCGGCGATGAGCCGCGTCACCGCTACGCCGAGATCGAACTCGCGCGTGAGAATCACCGGCAACTGATAATCGTTCATCAAGCTGTAACCTTTCGGCGCCAGCGCGGGGTGAACGAAGATCGGCGCGCCCAACTTACTCATCAATTCGTAAAGGGGCGTGAACTCTTTGGCATCGAGCGATAGGCCGTTGACCTGCGACGAGATGGTTACGCCCTTCAATCCAAGCTCACCGATGGCACGCTCCAACTCTCGTAATCCCGCATCTTCCATGACCGGCGCGACCGCGCGGTGCAGTCGTTGATCAATTGGCAATTCTCCAAAGTCGTATCCCAACCAAGAATACAGCTCTGCACGGCTACGTCGATCCCGACACGATCCATGTCAGTAATCTGCGCGTCAAGATCGAACAGCTGCGAATGCACGGTGGCATCCCGCGTCTTGACGGCTTCTTTCTTCGTCGGGTCCAAGCCAAAACGCCGCCCAAGCTCCGAAGGGATGTAGTGATGTTCGAAGTCGATGACCATAACTTCTCCTTCGTGAACTATCTTCTAACTATCCAACGTAAATTTTGCCGAGTCACTAACGATGCACACCGGCATATGGGTGGTGTTGCGCGCGTAGCCGATCTTGCCGTAACGGTCGATGAGAATCAGCCCACCGGTGCTGTCGGTCAGCTCTGCGAGATTTTCGAGGGCCATGCGCGCCGCTTCGCCGGGTTCTATACCGTTCTGCAGCAACTGCACGGTGTCGCGCGCCATGAGAATACGCATGATCGCTTCGCCGTGACCGGTGCACGAGACCGCGCCGAAGCTATTTGCATAGGTGCCGCAGCCGAGCAACGGAGAATCGCCCACTCTCCCCGGCAGCTTGTTGAAGATACCACCAGTCGAGGTCGCCACGGCGAGTTTGCCGTTAGCATCGACAGCAACGCATCCGACGGTACCGTGCGTGTTTTCCCAGCGCTTTTTTTCTCGCTCGACGATAAGCGATTCCGGGGTACACTCGGGAAACCCGATTTGACGCGCGAACAGCAACGCGCCTTCACATGCAAGCATCACGTGGTGTCCGTCTTCCATGACTCGCCGCGCAAGCATGATCGGATTCTTGATCCCAGACACGGCCGCCACCGCGCCGGCGCGGAGCGCATCTGATTCCATAATCGCCGCGTCCATCTCGACTTTGCCGAGACTGTTGAGAGTCGAGCCGGTACCGGCATTGAAGAGCGGATTATCTTCAAGGACAACGACCGCAGCTTCGACGGCGTCGAGCGCAGCGCCCCCTGCTTGAAGAATGCTCCAACCGGCGAGCGCCGCCGCTTTGCAGCCGTCGAGACGCGCCGGAAGACTATCGTCTCTGATCGGTCCCGCGCCGCCGTGAACGATGATAGCAGGGATGAAGTCCGTCATGATCTAAGCCCGGCGTTCGATAATTGAGCTACCTACAATCTTAATTGAAACACGCCGCCTTCCGTTCGTCGGCGCCGACAAACGTGAGATGATCCCGGTCGAAGAGACTCTGTCGTAATGTCATCCTGAGGCGCTAGCCGAAGGATCTCGTCTTCGCGGGTAGTTGACAATACGAGATGCTTCGCGTTGCTCAGCATGACACCGATGGGGTATTTTCTGTTTGCCGCAAGTCTCCAACGGGAAGAACAATTAGGAAACGAATCACAATTTCCACTGAATCGATTGCGACTCCGCACTGAAATATACATTTACTCACACAAGGTCCCGCAACACTGCCCTACATGGCGCGCCGTCCGAACCAGCGAGCTTAATCGGCGGGCAGAATAATTCGTAACGTC
>VBKX01000580.1 GCA_005879435.1 Deltaproteobacteria bacterium | reverse complement strand
TTATCCATCGACACTCCCCTTCGCACCGGCGTACTTTTCGTTGATTCAGCGTTGCAACGAAAATGCCAAAGCTTAAGAGCCTGATCTTGCTAGATGTAGGGTGCTGATGACGTTGCGGCAGAACAGTTACTACTTTCACTTTGTAGGTAAAAACGGGCTCGATTGCCCCGGTGCGACACCGTATGAGAAGCGCATTACACGATCTAGAGGAGTTTAGCGGCGACGCTGACGTCCGCTAAGGCTGGTTGCCAGCGGGAAGTAACTTCCATCGGCCGAATCCCAACCCAGCTGCGCAAGCGCATCAGTAACGGACTTCCGGGAGTTTTCGCCGCCGACATGGGGCGTCTATGTCCACGTTCAGTTCGAGTTGCCTCTGGCGGTGATAAAATTCTCAGGCATTGGGCGAGCCTTAGGACTGAAGGCCCCACTTTATCGAATCTCGCCCTCATTTTTTTGCGCATGCACTCCCATAGTCGACGGCTGCAGCCCTTTCGCCAAAAGTCCGCTAGGATAAAATCGCATAGAGCTCACCGACGCTTCCCTGATCCTCGTCAATGTCACGTATCGTGCCAAAACTGGCAAAATCGACCGTCTATCGCTCCACTCCGGATGCCAGAAGCATTCGTCGTAGCGTTTCGAGAAACCTTTTCCAATCCACTTCACGCTCTAAAATGGGTAATCGATCGAGACACGCGTCAGACATGACGACGCGATAGCAGGCCTGCCAGGTCAACACATGGACTTGAGCAACCGCAAGCATGTCGCGGTTCCCGGGTCGCTCACAGTCATTGAGAAATTTCCGGATCTAGCGACCGCGAATATGTCTAGCCGATTTTGGTCCGCATGGTCACGAACTCTTCGGCAGCTGTCGGATGAATCCCAATCGTTGCGTCGAAGTGCGCCTTGGTTGCGCCGCAGTTAAGCGCGACGGCCAGGCCTTGAATGATCTCAGCGGCGTCGGCGCCAACCATGTGGCAACCAAGGACGCGGTCTGTGGTTCGATCGACAATGAGTTTCATCATCGTCCGTTCGTCTCGCCTGGTGAGCGTGTGCTTGAGAGGCTTGAATACGCTCTTGTAAATATCGACATCGAGATTGCTCGCGCGGGCTTGCTGCTCGGTCATTCCAACCGTGCCACACGGCGGCGTGCTGAACACCGCGGTCGGCACGTTAAAATAATTGGGCTTGGTTGGTTTGTTATTAAACAACGTATTCGCTATCGCCATCCCTTCCGCGATCGCCACCGGGGTGAGCATCAAGCGGTCGGTGCAGTCGCCGATAGCGTAAATATTATCCACGCTCGACTTCGAGTACTCGTCAACGATTACCGCGCCGTTGCCTTTCAGATTCACACCGGCGTTTTCCAATCCCAATCTTGGCGTCTTGGAAACCCTACCCGTGGCATAGAGAATCTGGTTGGCCTCGATGACGGTGCCATCGGTTAACGCCGCGTTTGCGCATTTCTTCGGCGAGTGTGCTGCGGATATCGCCGTCGAAGCCGCGCAGAAAAAGCTCGTTCCAGTAAAGCTGCGTCGTCCGCGCGCCCAAGCCGTGAAAAATCCCGGCAAACTCGACACCGATGTAACCACCGCCGACGATGATCACTCTCTGCGGCAAGCTAGGAAGATAAAATGCCTCGTTGGAACTGATCGCGTGTTCCCAACCGGGAAACTCTGGTACCATTGGCCAACTGCCGACGGCGACGAGAATATACTTCGCGGTAATCCTCTTCCCCCCGATGGTCACCGTGTGTTCGTCGATGACTTCGGCGTGATCCTCGATAATCGTGACTCCAGCATCGCTGAGCACTCTTCGATAGACACCGTTCAGTCGCTGAATCTCCTTGTTCTTGTTGGCGATCAACTGGGCCCAATCGAAGTGGCTTTCTCCGACCGTCCAGCCGTAACTTTTGGCGTCGCCAAAATCGTCGCCGAAGTGCGAAGCGTAGACTAATAGCTTTTTTGGAATGCAGCCGACGTTGACGCAAGTGCCACCGAGGTAGCGCTCTTCCGCAACCGCCACTTTAGCGCCGAACGACGCCGACATTCGGCTCGCGCGCACACCCCCGGAACCCGCGCCGATCGTAAACAAATCATAGTCGTACTGGGTGGCCATCAAAAGTAGCATTCGTCACAGTAAAAGTCTTGCGCGGGCTTTGACAGAGTCGTTGCATTTATGAACAATGGCGCAATTTACCGTTCGTCAAAGAATAAGCGTCTATGTCAAAAGCCGCCGTCAGCACGGTTTCGGGAAGCGAACGTTTGCGCCAGGCGTTGAGCGCTTTGCGTCACCGCAACTACCGCCTCTATTGGTTCGGCCAGCTCTCCTCGGTGCTGGCGCAGAACATGGAAGGAGTAGCGCAGAGTTGGTTGGTGTTGGATCTCACCGATTCGCCACTGCTGTTAGGTCTCACCGGTTTAAGTTTTGCCGCACCGACGATAGCTCTGACTTTGTTGGGTCGCGTCATTGCCGACCGCACCGATCGCCGCCGCATCATGATTCTGTCCCAGAGCATCTCTGCATCGATGTTTTTTCTGCTCGCCACGCTAATCGTTATCGAATGGGTGGCGCTCTGGCACGTCATGAGCCTCGCTTTCCTTTCGGGCTGCGTGCGCGCGTTCGATAGGCCCAGCCGCATGGCGCTCCTACCGCAGATGGTGCCTAAAGACGATATCCCGAACGCGGTCGCCGTCGGCGGCACGATCTGGCAATTAAATCGCCTCGTCGGGCCGGCCGTTGCGGGCATGTTAATTTACTGGATCGGTGTCGGACCGACATACTATTTTTGTTTTGGCGCGTCGTTGGTCGCGGTTGTCCTTTGGCTTGGCATTCGCGTCACGAGCGCGTCGGCCGCGCCGTCCGCCAGCAGCGTCGCGCAACACATGGCGGAGGGACTGAACTTCATCCGCAAAAATGAAATTTACTACACCTTCATCGGCATGACATTTTTCAACAGCGTCTTCGGCATGTCTTATTTGATCTTAATGCCGGTCTTCGCGCGCGACGTACTCGACGTCGGTTCCAAAGGCTTCGGCTTCTTGCAAAGCGTGGGCGGCGCCGGCGCGCTCGCCGGCGTGCTCCTGGTCGCATGGTTTTCGCATTCCCGCGGCAAAGGCCGTCAGGCGATTTTCGGCGCCACTTTCTTCGGCCTGGTGCTGATCGCGTTCGCGTTCTCCGTATCTTTTCCTTTGTCTTTAATACTCGCGGCGGTGCTCGGCGGCGCCAGCCAATTTTACATGACGATCATCAGCGCTATCCTCCAAGTCAACCTGCCGAACGAACTGCGCGGCCGGGTGATGGGAATTTACGGTCTCACGTGGGACCTGATGCCCGTCGGCGGCCTTATCGCCGGCGCCATCGCTGAATTTGGCGGCGCGCCGATAGCCGTCGGCTTCGGCGGTTTCATGGTGGCGATCATGGCGCTAGCGGTGGCGCTCCTTTTACCCAACGTCCGCCGCTTGGAAGACTAGCTGACCCTGTGTTAATCAAATCCTAAAAGGAACTCATGCCTGAGAAGAGAACGAGAAGAAAACCCGGCGCGCTACGCAAGCGACGCAAGCTCGCCGGCAAGTCCATTGGCTTAACCGCAAAGGAGTTGTTCGCCACCGCTTCGCCCGGTGCGGTCGAAGACCTTCAACAAGCCATCAATCAGGACGGCGGCGAAGTTCTCGCCAAGTATCGCGAACCCTTCGGCGGACAGTGGTTGGTTTTGGCCGCGTTGCCGATTGACCAAGTGGAACCGACTCCTTACCAGCGCAATCTATCCGACACGCATGCGCGCAAGCTCGAAAGCGTAATCGCCAAGCTCGGCCGATATCTAGATCCGATCATTGTCGTCCGCAAAGAAAGCAAAGACAGTATTACGCGCTACTGGACGCCGAACGGCAATCACCGTTTATCGGCCATGAAAACCTTGGGCGCCAAGACGATCGTCGGCATCGTCGTCCCGGAGACTTCCGCCGCTTATCAGATACTCGCGCTCAATACCGAGAAGGCGCACAACCTGCGCGAACGCGCGTTGGAAGTGATCAAGATGTATCAGGAGCTGGCGACGCTGGATGACGCAACAGAAGAAACCTACGCCCTGGAATTCGAGGAAGCCGCGCTGATCACGCTCGGCCTCTGCTATCTCGAAAACGGCCGCTTCAGCGGCGGCGCCTATCATCCGATCCTCAAGCGATCTGACCAGTTCCTGAAGAAGCCGCTCGAATCGTCGATAAAAATCCGCCGCGAGCGAGCCAAGGCGTTGATGGATTTAGATAAGACCGTCATCGAAAAAGCGAAAAAGTCGAAGCGCTCAAAGTCAAAGGCCTCACCAGTCCCTAGCTGAAAAGTTTCGTGGTCGCACGCATCAATCCGATCGGCTTCCGCCCGATAGACGCTCCACCGCTGAGCTTCGACGAAGTGATGGATCGAATGACGAAAGCCGCGCAGAAGATGAACGTAGAAAAAATCAAGGTCGAAGATCTGGCAAAATCAGGCGGGGCGCCCGAGGAGGCTGCGTAGCCGAACGCAATTTCTCATTTACTCTGAATAAGAACCGAGTGTCCTTACATGCTTGGATACGTCGGCACCATATCCGGCCGGTAAGTCCATTGCTTAAGCGGCCTGCCTTCCGCTAAGTTTCGCAGCTCACGTTCCCAAATCTTACGCAAAAGAAATACGCCCCTGTCGCTGCGGCCGAGGTGTTCGTTACTGCGCACGGCGATCACTCCCTGGCCGGTTTGCGCAATTTCGTCTTCGAGCATGACGAAATCGACGCGGTTTGGATCCACGTCGCCGAGCCGGAGTTTTCCGGAGATAATTGCCCGGACGAGTTCCGGCCGATCTCTTTCCGCCTGTGTACGCAGCTCACGGCGCTCTTCGATCCACGCACGGCCGCGTTCGTCTGTAAGCGGGATCGCGCGGACTTCGAAGTGAATATGGTTCTCGTCGTCCACGGGAACCTTGAATACAATCACGTTGGCTCGCTTGATCACCGGATCGACCACTTGGCCGTTGATGAAGTTGATGTTCGGCATGCCGAAGAAAAATGTCACGTCCTTGCCGTCGGGATATTGGACGTAACGTCTGACGCCCCAATCCGACTCTTCGACGGAAATGACCGGATCGCCAAGCACGACGTGATCGTCCACCGAGTCGCGATGCCGTTGATGCACGAAGCGCACGTGGACGCTGTCTAAGGAGTTGTCGATGTTGTTGAAGTAATTGCAGATGCGTTTGAGCCCGGCGACGTCGAGGGAAATATCGGCGCTTTCAAACTTAGGATAACGCGGCAAAGGCGGCGGCTCGCCTTCGCCCAAATACGCGAAG
>VBKX01000579.1:1938-2217 GCA_005879435.1 Deltaproteobacteria bacterium | reverse complement strand
CAGGTTGAGCACCGGAGTCATGTCGGTAAACTCATGGCGTGTTGTGCGCGACTTCATAATCTCGCCGGGGAATCGGCTCCGCGCCCCAGCATGAGATCCGCTGCCTTCTCACCGATCATGATTATGGGAGAATGCGTGTGTCCCCGCGTGATCGCGGGCATGACCGATGCATCCGCCACTCGAAGACCCTCAAGACCGCGCACTCGCAAGGTCGGATCAACCACGGCCATGAGATCGGTGCCGATTTTACAGGTTCCCACGGGGTGATAGATCGTCTGC
>VBKX01000579.1:0-1900 GCA_005879435.1 Deltaproteobacteria bacterium | reverse complement strand
TCTCCCCGCAATTGAATAGCGCGAGCGGCGACGCGGCACTAATCTGTCGGGCAATTTTCAGTCCTTCGACTGTAGTCGTAAGATCGTGCCCATCCGGATCGGAAAAATGGTTCGCCCAAATGACCGGAGCATCGAGTGGATTTCGCGACCTCAATGTCACATGACCGCGGCTCCGCGGTTGCAGAAGCATGCTTGCGAGAGTGAAGCCATGCTCGTGCGGCGGCGTCAGGCCCTCGTTTAACCAAAGGACGGGAAGAAAGATAATCTCGATGTCCGGCGCGCCTAAATCGAGCCGCGTCCGGATGAAGGCCAAAGCCTCGCCTCCATTCGAGCTCAGCATGCCACGACGGAAAAGGAAGTAGCGCAGGAGGTTGCCGAACGATTCCGCTGCAAGCAGCGTGATCGGCTTCGGACAGCGTGCTAAGAGCTTACCGGCGGGGTGATCTTGGAGATTCATCCCGACACCTGGCAGATCGTGGAGAACCTCTATCCCGTGTCGCCGGATCTCGTCCGCAGGGCCAACACCCGACAACATAAGAAGTTGAGGTGAGTTGAACGCTCCGGCGCACAGGGCAATCTCCCGTTCGGCGCGCGCGACCTCCCCTTGACCGCTCCGCACGTACTTGACTCCCACCGCGCGTTGGCCTTCGCAAATGATTCGGGATGCGTGAGCGCCTGTGATCACGGTCAGATTCGACCGTCCCAGTACCGGGCGCAGGTAGGCATCGGCCGCGCTGCAGCGCCGCGCCTTTTGTATATTGACCTGAACTAAACTCACGCCATCCTGCGTCGCACCGTTGTAATCGTCGTTGCGGGGGATGCCAACTTTGACTGCCGCTTCCACAAACGCGCGAGAAAGCGGATTTGGATCGGCCAAATCGCTCACGATTAGCGGCCCGCCCACGCCGCGCCAAGCCGACAGACCGCGGCTGTTGTCTTCACAGCGTTTGAAGTACGGCAACACCTCCTCGTAGCTCCAGCCGGCGTTGCCGAGCGCCGCCCATTCGTCGAAATCCGACCTGTGCCCGCGGGTGTACATCATCGCGTTCATGCTCGAGCTACCGCCAAGCATTTTCCCTCTGGGCACAAAGAGCCTGCGGCCGTCCATGCCGGGGTTGGCCTCTGTTTCGTAGGCCCAATCACAATCCGACTTGAAAAGCTTGAACCACGCCGCCGGAATCGAGATCTCCTTGCGTCTGTCGTCGCGACCGGCTTCGAGCAGCAACACGCGGCTGTGGAGATCTGAGCTCAGTCGATTCGCCAGCACGCAGCCCGCTGAACCACCGCCAATTATGATAAAGTCATACATCGTTCACCTGCCGGCGCGGCACAATAATCGTCGTGTCAAAAGTATGTAACGAACAGAGCAAACGAAACAATGGGCAGGAAACAAGATCTGGACGGCAGCCCTTTCAACTTGATCTCTAAATAGTCCGATTAGGACGACGCGACTGTTTTCGTTGACTTGAAGTCTCGCCCTGTTGATTACCGCACTCGTCAAGATTCTTTGGATGTTTCTCAAGGATCTTGCTTAGAACGGAAGAACCTGTAAATTTGGAAAACTGTTAGAATGAGCGTTCTTGCTAAAATCTTGGGTCGTTTAATTTTTTGTCTCGGCGTGATGATTACCGTCGTTGGATGCGTGATAGGTTCGACGGTTGGGGCGACGAGCGGCACGACGATGCCTGGCGTCACTCTGATGGCAGTTGGCGCCGTGATCTATTGGATTGGCTCGACAAAGGCCTGTCCCCAATGCTCCAAACGGGTTAAACACGCTGCGCTGGAATGCAAACACTGCGGCGGCGATCTATCCGCACGGGAGAAAGCCAATTGACGTCAGGACGCTTGATTCTTAAATTTGCCTCTCCAAAGCTTTAAGCGTTTGTGCCAGGATATCGAG
>VBKX01000581.1 GCA_005879435.1 Deltaproteobacteria bacterium | reverse complement strand
CTTTTCTCCAAAACCCTCGGCACCCAAAAATCGCTGGTCCTCCACCGCGTAGTACTCCTCCTTGTGTCCGTCCGGTAAACCCTCGCGAACGAACCTTCGATAGGCTTGGGTTCCTCCCAACATGGAAAGGACTTTCGCTGGGTCGATAATTTCGCTGGCCCTGCCTTGGAGATAGCCGTAATCCCCTGAATAACGATAGCGCTCCGGGCTTTTCACGATCCCAGCCCGCACCGGATTAAGATGAATGTATCTGATCAATTCGAGAAGGTACGGGTCTTTCTGGCAAATGATCGCTTTGTAACGGCCCTCAAATACATGTCCTGACTTGCCATGCCTTTTATTAAAATATTGGCTGTAGGATTGTTGCAGCCCTTGCATGAATTTCGCCAGTGGCCGCGGGGGTTCTGTATCACGTTATTGTGCGAGGCAACCAGCGGACGACGCGCCATGATGCAACTCCCTATCAGGACCTCCCAAGTCAACTCGTAGAAGTCTGACCCTATAGTTTTCCCCAGCCAACGGACATACCCTGTTGCACGTTACCGCAGATCGTGTAGACGGGTTGTTTCCAGAGCACCGAGTAGTCTTGCATCACACAGAAACTGGTCTTTTGGCTCGTACGGTCAGAAGCGCCAGAAGCATTGACGAACTCAAACTTCTTCGGCTGCAAAACCGCGATTACAGTGTTCGCGTAAGACTGCAACGGAGCAATGTCTTCGCTGCTCCGTTGCAGTCGCGATACTTCCGACTTCGATGGCTGGACGGACGCTAAGCTGCCGGCTTCGCAGGCTGTATCACGAATTTGACCCGCCGGTTTTTTTGCCAGCAGTCCTCGCTATGTTCTTTGCAAACCGGAAGCTCCGAGCCGTAGCTGATCGTCGAGAGCCGACCGGCATCGGTGCCCAGCGTGACCAGGTAGTCTTTTACGCTCTGCGCGCGCTTCGAGCCAAGCGCCAAGTTGTACTCGCCGGTTCCGCGTTCGTCGCAGTGTCCCTCGATCTGGATTTGCGCCGCAGGATTGGTTTTTAACCATTGGCCGTTTGTCTTTAAAACATCGCGAGCATCAGGACGAAGATCGTAGCTGTCGAAATCAAAGTAGACTTCCTGCAAGGGGCTGGACGCGGGAGTTGCAGTCGAATCGCCGCGCTTCAGAGCGTCCAGGCTCGAAGTTGAGCTAGAGGGCGCAGCGGGTTGCTTTGTGGTCTCGGCCGGTGGGCTTGCCGACGCGGTTGTAGGCACGTCAGGCTGAGCGGTTTTGGAGGAACAACCGGCGAGAGCTGCAAACGCCGAAAGAACGAAACAAAAGACAACGCTTCGATAGTAAATCATCTCTTGAATCCTCCTTCTTTTCTTCTACAAATTCTTACTCACAAAAACTACCTTGTCAATGCTGGTGCAGCGCGGACCAGAAGAGATCTGGATAACGCCTGAGCATTTTGCACGAGCCAAAAAAAACCGCTCGAAGTAATGCTACCTTTTTGATTCAACTGCCGCTTACCGCCTTGCTCGCGCGCGCACGCGCGGCCAAGAGGTTTCCTAAGTGAATAGGGATTCAATTCCTGCGAAGACCGATTAGTAAAGTAACATAACTGCCGACAAAAAACTTGACACGCTTTCAATTTGCGCGCAAGAAACTCGCAGTAATGCAATATAATTGACGGAGTGCGCCGGTTTGGAATACTTTTGTCTAGCTTTGTTCAACCGCAACCATTCATAGGGAAAACAAACTCATCATTATTTTATATCGCAAATCATGTGTTCTACTCTTCACGTTACTTGGGATGGCCTTTTCGGTCTCTGCCTCTTTTTGTGCTCAGCCTTCGCCAGACGCGATTATCATAGGCTATCCTAGTCCCGCCTTGACGGAGCTGCCGAATTATCTGGCCGTGAACAAAGGCTTCTATACGGCCGAGGGTTTAGAAGCTAAATTCGTCCGCGCCCGATCCAACATCTTGATGGCAGCGCTGGTTAGCGGGAGCGTTGATTACATCACCTCCATCACCAGCAGCATCGCCGGAATCGTCGGAGGAGCACAGGCAAAGATCGTGGCTGGCATTACTCGAAACAATCCCGATTTTCTGATGGCAAGACCTGAGATCGGTTCGATCCGTGATCTCAAAGGCAAGAAGCTCGCCGTAAGCGGCTTTGGCGGTGCCTCGCATCAGAGAATGCTGGTCATTCTGCGCGGCGCGGGCCTCGATCCGCAGAAAGATGTGAACATCATCTCCGTGGGAGACGCGGGGCTCAGGATGGATCAACTGCGCCTGGGCGTCATCGATGCCACCGTTCTAACCGCCCCGCATTGTTTTGTCGCCGAGCGGGCCGGCTTCAAGAGCTTGGGCTCGTCCAAGGACGCGGTACCTCTCCCTGCCATCGGAATAGTCACTCTGGAGCGAAAGATCAAAGAGAAACCGGAGCAGGTAAAGAAAGTACTCCGGACCGTTTTGAAGAGCCTAAGATTTCTGCGCGAGAATCGTGAAGAAGCCGTACGCGTAGCCATGGCCTGGCTGTCGATCGATCGGGAACTCGCAGAGCGTTCCTACGACGTGATGGTGCCGAATTATTCCTATGACGGCATGATATCGATGGAAGGGCTCAAGGCGTCCATCGATCTGATCACACAGCGCGGCACGGCACCGAGCAAAACTTTTTCGCCAGCGGACCTGATCGATTTTTCCCTGCTGGAAGAAGCGCGTCGAGAATTGCCCCGCTAGAGAATCGGAAGAACTTTTGACGGCGATTTTGATCGAGCAAAAAGTCCATCGACTGCTTGACAGTTTAGTCAACGCGATGATACCGCTTGGACTCGCAGCTTGTGACACCGATGATGAGCGATAAGCAAAAAGAAGCGACTTCGTTGATCGTCGAACAGCTCGTTCAGAGCGGGATCAAGCTCGTGGCGAGCCTGCCCGACGACTGGATCGCTCCGCTGATCGATGCCGTCGACAAGGACGATCGTTTCAAGCACGTCCCGGTGAACCGCGAGGAATCCGCCATCGGCCTCTGTTCCGGCGCCTTCTTCGGCGGCATTCCCTCTCTGGCTCTCATGGGGGCCTCCGGCTTGACGACCTGCATCTACGCCATCACCAAAATCAACTACAGCTACCACATTCCGCTTTTTATCTTCGCCACTCTGCGCGGCGTGATCGGCGATCCGCGGCCGCATCACATATCGAACGGTCTCTACCTCACCAAGCTTTTGGATTCGATCAGCCTGCCGTTTTTGCTCGTGGAAGAGCGCAAGACCATCGAGCGCATCCCGGCTGCCTTCAAGCACTGCCAGGCAATGAACCGTCCCGAGGTGGTCATATTCAGCGAAGCCGTCTTGCTCGGCGAAGCCTAGGAGACAACGTGGATCTAAGAGATTGTTTCAAATATTTCGCTGGCCGCCAGGGCGACGGAGTGGTGATCACCTCCGCGGGCGTCACCTCCGGCACATGGTGGCGAACCACCCACGATATGGACCAGGTTTTTTACCTGGGCGCCTCCATGAGCATGATTTCGATGTTCGGCGCCGGCATCGCCATGGGCGCGCCGAAGCTGCCCGTGTGGGTGTTTATGGGAGACGGAGCGTTCGTGATGAATCCGGGCATGCTGATGGTCGAACGCGATCTCAATCTGCCCAACTTGAAGCATTTCCTGGTTTCCAACCGCGTCTATAACGCCACCGGCGCCGTTCGTCTCGCCAATGCGAAGCGCAACGACTACGCGGCGATCGCGCGGGCCGTAGGCATCGAACGCGTCTTTGAGATCGACTCTCTTGAGGGGTTGCATAGCCAGTTCGATAAAATCGTATCGGAGCCCGGCCACACCTTTACGGTCCTCGAAGTCGAGCCGCTACGTGAGAAGCCAGGCGGCGTGCCTATTGATGATGTTGAATCGAAATTTCGCTTCGGGCGCTACATCGAGAAAAAAGCCGGGATCAAAATTTTCCGCCATCCGGCACTCGAACCCCTGAACCGCTAGCTTTCAGATTCGCGCGGCCTCGTTACAACTCGTCAGAAAGTTTAGCTTTCACCACGACCTGGCCGTGGCGCAACGGATGGCCCAGGCTAAAGCAGCTTGATTACATTTTGCGAAATTTCAGGACGCCGGCGGGCTACTAGTGAAGGGCGAAGGGCGCGGGTTGGCTGGCTGCCAGAGCGTTTGACCCTGCGCGCGATTCTCATCGATCAAGAGCAATTCGAAAAAATATTCGCTGCTACGGTACTAATACCTGCTTCATTTTCGCAATAAACGCCGGCTCGATTTTGAACAGGCCCTGAACGACGGCATCCGTCTCTTCTCCCGAAACGTATTGGATATCGAGGCTCGCCTTTTTTGCTTCGGCGAGAAGTTCAGGATCTTTGAGTACGTCGGCGAAGGCTTTGCGCAATAATTGAACCCGAGACTTCGGCGTACCGGGGGCGACAAAATAGGGGCGCGTAATGATCGCGGTATCGTAAATACCGTGCTTGAGAAGCCGCCGTCCTTCGTCCGTCTTCGCATAATCGCCGGCCAGCGGCACGTTGGGCAGCTCCGGATGTTTCTTCGGCATGGCCTGCACGATCACATTGAAATCACCAGACTCGAGGCCCTTTCGCCAGGTTGTTTTAAACGACTCCCAGGCAAAGCAAGCGCCGGCAAGCTCGCCGCTTTCCGCCGCGAGGCGAATGTCCGCGGTGCCTTTGTAACCATCGATGACTTTGATCGGCAGACCGAGCGCGGCTTGCAGCACTCGTGCGTTGTCAGACGCTCCGCCGCCGGGGCCGACGCCGCCGAACTTCACCGGCTCTTTTGCCGCAAACCATTTTTCCATCGAAGTGACGCCGCTCGCTTTGCTGAGCGTGCAAACGTGATGATCCGATCCGGGAGCGCCGAGAAACTCGAACTTTTTGCCGTCGAACTCGATGCCCTTGGCGCCCATGATCTGTTGGAGGATCAATCCGCCGGCGTTGTTGCCGATAATCAGCCCATCCGGTTTCGCCTGATACATGAAGTTGGCGTGGATGATGCCACCGGCGCCGGTCATGTTTTCAACGACGATGGCCGGATTGCCGGGAATGGTTTTGCTCAAGTGACGGCCGATCGTACGTGAATAGGCGTCGTAGCCTCCGCCGGCCGAAAACGCGACGATCAAGCGGATCGTCTTGCCCTTATAGAAATTGTCATCCGAAGCGGTGAATCCGACGCGCGTGCCAAAGAAACACACCATCGCGGCAATGACGGTAATCCACTGCTTGATCATGACGACCTCCTGAATGAGGTAAACATTTTTTCCTAGCTAGGGCGCATGAGGTGTTCGACGCCCCGAGCGTGACCAACCAGTAGGAAAGACAATCTCTGGGTGCTTGACAGGGCCGTCCCGTTTAGAGATGTCCCCTTTTTTCCTTCGCTTCCGACCAAGGGATCACTTTGAACATTGAACCTTGAACGACCGTTTATCTGAAACGATTTGAACTGAGCGAATCCTTCGACGACGCTCAGAGCCCGTCCTGAGTTTCATCGAAGGAATGAGCGGAAGATCCGGCCGGTCATGGTGATTCCTCGACTGGGCTCGGAACTGAAGGCCGGCGAGAAAGCCTGCCGTGAGGCTTCTCGAACGGTCGAACCCATTGAACGGCTTGAACCATTGGAACAAGTTTTTCGTCCTTGGAAAGCGCTTCTAACACACGACCGCTCGACGTTACAACGGAAAAGTAGCCTGTCCCTTTTTCTTCCCCGCTTAAACATCAATCAACTCGACACACGGGCGCTCATCGCGTAGCCGTGAGGTGTTGGTGTTCGCGTCTAGAACGTTTTGAACGGGCTTCGGTATTTGTTGGCGCGTGGCATCGTTTTTCTTAGAGCCCCTTTTCTAACTCAGAAAGACACCTCTAAGCTCTTAGACGATGCTTTTTATTGTATGTTCGGTTATCAAATCAACAGTTTGCGCCGGTCCGACCCGGGATGAGGTTTGCAGCGATTGAACGGCTTGAACGTATTGAACGATATTCTTCTGACTGGAACCCCTGGAACGATTGGAACTGAGCAAAGCGATGGAACGATTATAGAACCGCCGATGCGACCGCGTGCAATCAAACCGCTGTAAACCAATGGCGTTTCATCGTCGTCCCGACGAACGAGCTTTTCTCCCCTCTCTTGCCTTCGCCCGACGGATGTTGTTGAATCCCAATCGAGAAAAGGAGATCACGGTCGGAGCCAGGCCTGGTTCCGCTGTGAGATTGGCTATGAAAGCTGTCAGAATCATTGCTCTGATCGCACTGATCGCTATCCCAAGCTCGTCTTACGCCTGGTCACGAGGCGGAGCGGTCGTCGTTAGACCCGGTTTTTCCAGCGGGGTCGTTGTCGCCAGACCTGGTTTCGCCCATGGCGTCGTTTTCGTCAGACCCGCATTTCCCGGACGCTTTGTCGCGGGCCGAGTCGTCGTCAATCCGGTTTTATATCCCTGGCCCTATTATTTTTCTTCACCCTACATTTATTACTATCCGTCGAGCTCAG
>VBKX01000099.1:6271-8161 GCA_005879435.1 Deltaproteobacteria bacterium | reverse complement strand
TGACGTATGCAATGGAAGGTGAATGGCTTAGCCCCAGCTTGTTTGCACAATCCTCTTAAGTATCTGGGGTACTGCTTCTGATGGTTGTTATCTTTGTTTGGAAAAATATATTCGGACATTGATCTCTGCTTGAGCTCCGCAAGGACCTTTATCAGTTCGCTGTTAAGCGGGACCTTCCATCTTCTTTTTGCGACTAACAGGCCAATTACCTCAGCACCCCGGACAATCATTGGGGAACCGTCACTTCGCTAAACAATACACCATTGGTCGCATTGGATTATTTTGCTGGGTTTGGCGCTACTCTTGGAGTTAATGATCTGAGTCTTCGTCAAGGAGGTTTGTTTGACATCGCTGGCTCTTGGCAGACACCTCACCTATCGCACCGAAAGGGTACTAGCGTAGATTTCGATGGAACTGCCTGTTTAGACCCAAACCTTGGAGGCGGCTGTTCGGGTGGAACGTTGAGAGTCGACAAGCAGTTCATAGGGCGGCGATGTTTGGAGCGCGGACGCGGATTTCTGGTGCCGGAGTACCAATTCACTGCGAATTTCCGAACTAGTGAGAGAACATATGAGAGTAACCAAAGCGAAATACAAATATAACGCTCTAGTTATTTTAGGCTTAATTTTCTTTTGGCCAATTGTTGGCTCATCACAACAACCGCGCCCGCTAACTGGAGCTTCATTCTCCGGGACCGTAGTACGCCATGCTTGGGGAACCTTCTCGATTCTCGAATCATAGTTTTCAGGCGGCAATTCAGAAGTATTTCAATTTCTGGGCGCGGCAAAGAAAGATGGGACCGAAAAACTTCTAGATTGACAAGGTCGCTTTATCTGGTACGATTTTTCTAGGTTGGTCTGATTTGTCGGGCAAACGCAGCGTGGTCGTTGGGAGAATTAATGAGTTCTCACCCGCCATGGCTCAAAACTCATTCCTCGCTTCTGCTTCACGCAGAAGATTTCCTTTCTCTTGCGGTCAGCGGATTCAGCGAAAACTCTCTAGCAAGGGTTTCCACTCCGCTCGTCGTCCTGGTGGAAAAACAGATGCTGGAAGTCATTGAACGAGGCAAGCCGACGACTGGATACATGCGCTTTGGCGATCGAGTGCGTATCGAAATGTTTGACAAGCGCGGCCGTTCGATCTTCGGCGCCATCGACCAAGTCGTCGAGCCCTATAGGAAAGGGGAACGCCGCGAGGAAACGAAAAGCCGAGCTCTGGAACAGTGGGGTGATTACCGAATAGGAGACGGCGCTGTTGGTGTCGGACATCTCAGAGCATAGCCAGCCGATTGAAATCTCCGGATCGCAATTGACTATCGCTCAAGTGGTGGCGGTGGCGCGCCACAAGCGTCGTGTCCGGCTGAGTGAAGCTCCCGAAGTGCGAAAAAAAATTGTCGCTTCGCGGCAAATTTTGGAAGAAAAACTCCGGCGCGGCGAAATCATTTACGGCGTCAATACGGGTCTCGGCGGCAATGTTCGCTTTATTTTGCCCGCCGAAGATCTCGCCAAACACCAAAAAAATATTTTTCGCTTTCTGATCTGCGGCAGCGGCGATCCTTTGCCCGAAGAAGCGGTGCGCGCCTCCATGTTGCTGCGCGCCAACGCCCTCGCCAAAGGATACTCTGCGGTGAGAATCGTTGTCATTGAACGGCTGGCCGAATTCCTCAATCGCGGCATCACGCCCATCGTGCCCATGTACGGTTCGGTTGGCGCCAGCGGCGATCTCATTCCCTCCGCATATATCGGCCGGGCGTTGTTAGGCGAGGGGGAGGTCCAATTCATGGGCGAAAAGGTTCCGGCGGACACCGCCCTCGCCTTTGCCGGCCTGGAGCCGCTTGCGCTTGAGCCCAAGGAGGGACTTGCCCTGATCAATGGCACGACGGTGATGACC
>VBKX01000099.1:0-6157 GCA_005879435.1 Deltaproteobacteria bacterium | reverse complement strand
TGCCGCAGGTTCATTGAAGGAAGCGGCTACGTGCGGAGTTTGGATGACATTCGCGGCAGGGTGCGAGAGAGCTTTCACGGCGACAATCACTCGATCGAGCGCTCCGATGAGGCGATCCAGCAGCCCTATTCGCTGCGCTGCGTGCCCCAGGGCATCGGGCCGATTCTGGAAGCGGTGAAGATTCACCGAGTGGTGATCGAACGAGAGCTCAACTCGGCCAACGATAATCCACTGCTCGATCCGGTTGACGGCCGCGTCTATCACACCGGCAATTTTTACGGCGGCCATGTGGCCCGCGCGCTAGACAGTTGGAAGATCGACCTGGCGACGATGGGAAACTGGCTACATGCGCTGATCGCCATGCTGGTTGATGAGCGATTCAATAACGGCCTCCCACCGAATCTCGCACCGCATCCCGGTCTTTTCTCGGGGTTTAAGGGAATGCAACTCTGTTTAACCAGCTTGGTTTGCGCGCTTAGGCAGTTGGCGAACCCGAGCATGATCCACACGCTGCCGACGGAGCAATATAACCAGGACATGGTGAGTTTGGGAATGCACTCGGCATTAACGACGATGCAGATGACGACGATCTTGCACGATGCCACCGCGATCGCGCTGATCACTCTCTGCCAAGCAATCGACCTACGCGGCGGGAGCGCACAGTTGGGACATGTGAACCGGACGGTTTATGACACGGTGAGACGGGAAGTGGCATTTGCCGACCAGGATCGTCCCATGGACGGCGATATCAGAAAGGTTACGGAATTGATCAGACAAAGATCGATACCCATTGCTGAGCTTTAGGAGATCGTATGAATATCTTTGATTTTCTGGAGCGCGCACAAATTCGCTTTCCCAAAAAAGACGCTCTGATCTTCGAAGGACGGAAAATAACCTATGGCGAGGTTTACAAGCAGGCTTGCTGTCTGAGCGCCGCGTTGAGCAAGCGCTTTGCTCTTCAGCGAGGGGATCGCGTGGCAATCTTTTTGCCCAACATTCCCGAATTTATGCTGTCTTACTACGCCGTCGAAAAACTCGGCGCTATCGCGGTTTCCCTCAACGTCATGCTCAAGCGCGATGAGGTGGAGTTCATTTTGCGCGACTGCGGCGCAAAAGCGCTCATTACTATGCCGCAGTTATTGGAACAGGTTCCGGAGAATATTCTTACGCTGCGAGGAACCGTTGTCGTGGGAGAAACGAATAGGATCGGCTGTCTACGGTTTTTCGACCTAATTGCCGAGCGTCCAACATCGGAAGCGCCCAACGTTCGTGTCGAAACCGAAGACGGCGCCGCCATCCTTTATACCTCCGGTACAACGGGTCAGCCGAAAGGGGTTTTACTCACCCACGGCAATTTGCTGTTCAACTCGCAAGCTACCCATCACCATACGGGCATGACGCCGGAAGATCGGCTGTTATGTTTCCTGCCGTTGTTTCACTGCTTCGGACAAAACTTCATCATGAACACGTCGGTGCATGTCGGCGCGACCCTGCTTTTGCATGAGCGGTACGTTCCCGATGAGGTGCTTGAGTCAGCGGCTGTGAACAGAGCCACGATGTTTTTTGGCGTGCCCGCCGTCTACATTCGTCTGCTTTCCCAACCGGAGATCGAAAAGAAGCTGGAGTCGATTCGATATTATTTTTCCGCGGCAGCCCCGTTGACCGTACAGACGGTAAGAAAATGGCGGGAACGCTTCGGTCAGATTATATACGAAGGTTATGGTTTGACCGAGACTTCGCCCTTCGCCAGTTACAATCACGATAGCGAGTATCGCGAGGGAAGCGTCGGCAAGCCGGTCCAGTACGCCAAGATTAAGGTCATTAATGAAAAGGGCGAAACAGTCGCCTCTGGCGAGCTAGGAGAGATCGCGATCAAAGGCGCGAATGTTATGAAGGGATACTTCAATAGGCCGAAGGAGACGGTTCAGGTGATCCGCGACGGCTGGTTTCTGACCGGCGACATCGGCAGGATGGATGCCGACGGGTATCTGTACCTTGTCGACCGCGCCAAAGACATGATTAATGTCTCCGGCTTCAAAGTATGGCCGCGGGAAGTAGAGGAGGTGTTGTCGAATCATTTGGACTTGGCCGAAGCGGCGGTGATTGGCGTGCCCGACCCGGTGTCGGGTGAAGCCGTCAAAGCCTTTGTGGTCTTGACGAAGGACGTACAGCTGTTTGAGAAAGACGTCATCGAGTATTGCCGCGCTTGTATGGCAGTGTACAAGGCGCCGCGCTACGTCGAGTTCATCGAAGCGTTGCCGCGCAATCCCTCGGGTAAAGTGCTCAAGCGCGAGCTGAGGCTAAGACAACAGGACACTAAAAAGGTCGCTTAGCGCAATGTTGCCGAGATTCGTTGCGTGAGTCTCTGCGATCGCAGGGGTGGCACTCGAAACTCTAAATCCGAAACAGCCGTCTTATGAACGAACGTGTCGCGATCATCGGGGTCGGCGTCATGGCCGCAAGACCGAGCTCGGAGCATCTCTCTTTTAAGGAGATGATGTTCGAGGCGGCACAGAAGGCATACGCGGACGCCGGCATCGATGCGCATGAGGTCGAGTCCTTTGTTACCTGCGCGGAAGATCTCACCGAAGGCATCTCGATCTTCGATGAGTATACGCCGGATCAACTCGGCGCCGTGCAAAAGCCGATGCACACGCTGACTCAGGACGGGCTCTACGGCATCGCCGATGCTGTGATGCAGCTCCGCTCCGGACTCGTTGGCTTGGTCGTTGTCGAGGCGCACAGCAAGCATTCGAATTTGGAGAATCCAAACTCGATTCTCAATTATGCGCTTGACCCGGTTTACAACCGTCCGCTCGATTTCAATCCGCACGTCATCGCCGGACTGGAGATGAATGGCTTCCTTCACGCAACAGGCATCACCCAAGCACAGTGCGCGCAGGTCGTCGCCAAAAATCGTACTCACGCGCTCAAGAATATCGCCGCCGCTTATCCGATGAATCTCCGCGCCGAGGATGTCCAATCATCTCCCTACCTCTGTTATCCCTTGCGCGATGCAGAGATGGCTAAGAGCGCCGATGGCTGCGTGGTTGTCGTTTTGGCGGGCGCGAGTAGGGCTCAGCCATCCAAGTCGCGGCCGGTTTGGATCCGCGGCGTCGGCTTTACGAACGACAGTCCAACTTTGGAATCGCGCGACTGGATCGATGCGCAATACATTCGCGCCGCTGCAGCTATGGCGTACGGTCAGGCTGGAATCAAGGATCCAGTCGCCGAGATCGATCTTTTCGAAGTCGATGATGCCTATGCGTACAAAGAACTGCAACATTTAGTTGCTTTGGGAATTTATCCGCAGGCCGTGGCGGCAGGCAGAGCCGTCGAGAATGGCGAATCCGGCGCCGCTGGCAAGATGCCCGTGAATGTTTCCGGCGGATCGTTGGGCATTGGCCACACGCTCGAGGCAAGCGGTCTTTACCGCCTCGCCGAGATCGTTTGTCAGTTGCGCGGCGAGGCCGGGCCGCGGCAGCTACCGCGAGCGAAAGTCGGGTTGGCGCAATCTTGGCGCGGCGTGCCGACGACGAGCGGCGCAGTAGTGATCCTGGGAAGATAACGAATTGGAGTAGTGGAGTGCTGGAGTACTGATAAAACCCATTACTCCCACTACTGCAGCACTCCATTATTCCGGTCGCCACTGAATGTCGTCGGATATAAAACACATAAAACACCAACACACTGACATGAGACGACTATGACTTCTCGACCAGTTGCGATCGTTGGAGCGGGCATGACCAAGTTCATGCGGCGCGCCTTGGAAACGCCCAAAGAGCTTGCCTGGCTCGCCGCCAAGGCTGCGTTGGACTCCGCCGAGATGAAACTGGATCAAATCGACGGCGCCGTCCTCGGCAGCGCACCGGACGCTTTCGACGGCATGCATATGAAGGGCGAGTATCTCGCGGATGGCTGCGGCGGCTGGCGCAAACCTTATCTAAGATGTTATGTCGGCGGCGGCACCGGCGTTTACGCCGTCGCCCAAGGTTGGTTTCAAGTAGCATCGGGCCTCTTCGATACCGCGCTCGTCGTTTGCGAAGAAAAGATGTCGACCTGCCAGCCGCATCCGCAGGCCGCTTTTATTTCGATCTTCGATCCGTTCACCGAACAGCCGCTCAAGCCGAACCTTCTATGGATCTTCGCGCTGGAGCAGAATCGCTACATGCAAACCCATCACATTACACTTGAAGAGATCGCGCGCGTGTCGGTGAAGAACAAGCGCAATGCTCTGGGTCATCCTTCGGCGCAGCTTGGCGCGGAGATTACCGTAAAAGACGTGCTCGCCTCCGAAGTGATGGCTTGGCCGGTGCATCGCTTGATGGTCAGTCCGACGAGCGATGGAGCGGCGGCGGTAGTGCTTGCGGCTGGCGATGTCGCGCGGCGACTCACCTCAAAGCCGGTTTGGATTCAAGGCGTCGGCTGGTGTCTCGACACCGCCTACTGGACCAATCGTGACCTGTACTATCCCGAGTACGTTGAGAAGGCGGCATGGATGGCCTACCGCATGGCAGGTGTGAAAGAACCGCGCCGAGAGATCAACATAGCGGAGCCCTATGATCCTTTCGCATACAAAGAGCTTCATCACCTCGAAGGACTGCAATTGGCGCCTAAAGGCCAAGCGCCGAAACTTCTGGCGGATGGTGTGTTTGATCGCGACGGCGATCTACCGGTCACGCCCTCTGGCGGATTGTTGGGAGTCGGCAACCCCATTGCGGCGGCAGGAACCATGAAGATCTGCGAGCTTTTCTGGCAACTGCGCGGCGAAGCGGGTCGGCGCCAAGTACCAGGCAAACCGGAGCGCGGCGTGGCGCAAGCCTGGGGCGATCTGATGCAGGTAGGCACGGTGGTTGTCGTTGGAACAAGTGAACCCAAACACTGAAAGGTTCAAGGCGGCACGATGACTCATAGGACGATCAAGCCCGCGCCCAATATCGTTCAGGGAACGCCGCTAGACGCCAAGGCTCTGAAACGGGGCAAGATTTTTCTTAACTCGTACGCGCCGGCGCTCCGCTACACTTGGGATACCGGCGAGGCGATGGGCCGTTATTTGGCGGAACTCAAAAATGGCAGGCTCATCGCGCGTTCCTGCCGCAAATGCGAGCGCGTCATGATCCCGCCGCGCATGTTCTGCGAACGCTGTTTTCGCCCGACCGATGATTGGGTCTATGTCAAAGCTACCGGCACAGTGAACACGTTTTCGCTCTGCTATGTGAGCTGGGATGTGCGCCGGTTGAAGCAGCCGGAAATCCCCGCGGTGATTGAAATCGACGGCGCATCGCCTGGGATGGGCATCCTTCATCTTGTTCGTAAGGTAGCGCCAAAGGACGTGCGCATCGGCATGCGCGTCGCGGCGGTTTGGAAGCCCCCGGCTCAGCGCACCGGGAGTATCACGGATATCGCCTATTGGATGCCGATAAATCGACGGTCCCAAAGGACGGTGAGCGCTAAATAAGGCGGCCCGCGCAGTCGACGGGTTGCCGCTGTTTTCCGGAGGTTACGGACATGGCAGGAACACAATTGCGCCACATAGCAAAATGGCGCGGCGAGATTCCGATCGAGTCGCTCTATACCGCCGGCATTGGCGGTCAAAGGTTCTTCAAAGCGCTGAAGGAGAAGGGCAAGCTGGTGGGAACTCGATGTCGTCGGTGCCATCAAGTATTCGTTCCATCCCGACAATTCTGCGAGCGATGCTTTGTCGAGTTGACCGAAGAAGTTCGGGCTCAGCCCGACGGTGTCATCAAGAGTTTCAGTTATGCTTATATCGATCATAACGGCGGACGTCTCAAGCACCCTGTGGCCTCGGCGCTGGTGCAGTTAGAAGGCGCCACGACAGTGATGCTACACAGACTGCTCGAGGTTAAAGATCTGTCGCGCGTCTCCATTGGAAGCCGCGTCAAAGCTGTGATCAAGCCGAAAGGAAAACGCATTGGCTCGATACTGGATATCGAAGGTTTTAGACTGGTCGAGTGAATCTTCGACGGAACAGGTGACGTTGCAAACGTTTTGAAGAGGCGACTACATTCTTTCCACCAACAAGGCAATCCCCTGGCCGCCGCCGATACAAGCGCTGGCGATACCGAAACGCGCGTTTCGTCTTCTCAGCTCAAAGATCAAAGTGGCCGTGAGTCTCGCCCCGGTAGCACCGAGGGGA
>VBKX01000576.1 GCA_005879435.1 Deltaproteobacteria bacterium | reverse complement strand
GACATCGCCACGTTGGCGTTCATGCGGACAATTTCGACATCAAGGCCTTCTTCCTTGAAAAAGCCGCGTTTCGCCGCAACCCCAGCAGCCAGATAGCTCATGTTGTAATTGGTTACCGAGACTCGAATCTTTTCGGCGGCGCTGATACTTGCCCAAACAAGCAAAACCACGAACAATATCGAAATGAATATCTTCATCGATGATTAGGCTGCTGAAAGAAATCCGGAATGCTTCGACATGCTGAGCATGAACGGGAAAACCTTAACGCAACTTACCCCCGTTCGTCCCTTCGATAAACTCAGGGCAAGCTCCGAGCCCGGTCGAAGGACTCCTAAAGATTTTAAACAGATGATTATTTGGAAAATCCGTATTCCTTCCATTTCTTCTGCGCCGCTAGAATGTATTCCGGCGGCACCCGAGCCGCCGGCGGGTAAGGGTGCTTGCGCGTCGCATCGATGAGCATCTTGCTGCCGGCTCGGCGTCGCGGATCATGCTGCGGGATATCCGCCGGTGCCGTCGACGGATCGACGCCGGAGGGTACGACGCCGCTCACAGTGAAAGTGTCCCGCGCCGGTTGGGCGTGAAAGCTCATGGCCCATTCGACCTGAAACGGATTGCGCACGTCGATATCGTCATCGACGACGATGGTGAATTTGCCCTCCTTATTCATCAGCGACCACGCGCCCCACGCGACTTCCTTCACTTGTTCGGGATATTCCTTTTTCATCGAGATCACCAACATGCCGCTGGCGCCACCGCTCTCGGTGAAGTGAACGTCGCACACGGGCAATCCCAAGACCTGTTTTAAGTGATGGAACAGACCTGCGGAGCGGCTCAGACTGCGGATGCAACTCGACTCGCTGGGGTTTGCGCCGCCGGGTCATGCAAGTTATTTCGATCACGGGCGTTTGCCCGCCAGGACTCATGTAGCCGGAGAATTCGCCGAAGGGGCCTTCCTGTTCGCGGTAGCCGGCGCGGATAAATCCTTCGAGCACGATCTCGGCATTGGCCGGAACTTCCAAGTCGACAGTTTCACAGCGCACCAAGGGAACGGCTTCGCCGCGCAGACCGCCCGCGACGGCGAATTCATCCGTGCCGTAAGAGAACTTTGTGATCGACGCGAGCACGATCGTCGGATCGACGCCGATCGCGATTGCTACGGACATGTCTTCTTTTCTCGCGTCGTATTGCCGGATATGGCGCGCCGCGTGCTGCGCGCCGCCGACGTAAAGACCGAGACGCTGCGGCCCTTTCATTTGCAAGCGGTAAGTGCCGACGTTGCGCCGGCCGGTTTCGGGATCCTTGGTGACGACGAGCGGCGCGGTGATGTACGGTCCGGGATCCTGGCTCGGTGTCCAAACCACGATATCGACTTCAGCGCCGCGTGACATGACTTCTTTGCACACTCCACTCGACACCGAGATCGGTTCGATCGGATGGCGCTGCGCGCGCTCCCAGACCGTCGGAATGTCATTCACCGTCGTCGACAAGGCGAGCGCGTAAATCTGCGGGGAGCCGCCGACCACGCCGATCACCAGCGGAAACGAACTGTCGCCGACGTGACGAAACCCCAGCGCCGGCCGCTCGTTCCAGCCGTAACGGTCGAAGACGTGGCGCGTGATCGCAGACACTTCCCATGCGGGATCGACTTGTTGCTCGACCCAGTGCAGTTTGCCGCTATTTTCGAGGCGCGCGAGATAATCCTGCAAGTCAGAGTAGGGCATGAGCGATTTGATCCTGTTTCCGCGTCTTGGAGAATTTCTAATCTAAGCGCAACGGACGCAAAAGAAATTGTTCGTTGCCGGGGCCGGCCGCAACTCGATCCGTTCGAATCGAATACAATGATGCCGATCGGCTTGTCAATTCGGCCGTTTGCCGAGCGGCGTGTTTGGCTGACATGCGTGCTGTGAGCAGCCGGTCGTTGTAGTACATGGATCGGACGGACCGAACGGAATCCTACCGTCTAGAGTGGAAAGGCCGTACGAAATGCAGTAAGCAAAAAGAATCATTCCAACGAAGGAGCCCGTATGGCTGATTTGCGATTGTCGATGGCTTTGTCTCATTATGACCGGCATATTCCTTTTTTTGACGGTTCGGTGCAGGTAGAAGGGGTAAGTCTTCAAGTTTTGGAAGTCGGCCAGTCCTCTCCGCTAAAGCACGGGCAAGATCGCCACGAGCGGATGCTGCAAAAGGGCGAGTTCGACATCTGCGAGTTGTCTTTGTCGAATTACTTGGTCGCCAAGAGCCGCGGCATGCCGTTTACGGCGATTCCGGTGTTTCCGCGACGACTGTTCAGCATGTCGCAGATGTGGGTGAACTCCCATTCCGGCATTAGTTCACCGCAGGATTTGGTCGGGAAAAAGGTCGGGTTGAGCACCTTTCAAACGACGCTGTCGGTGCTGGCGAAAGGCGATCTGCATGCCGAATACGGTGTGCCGTGGCGGAAAATCGATTGGTACATTTCTAAAGACGAAGCGGTGCCGCTCAGACCGCTTGAAGGCGTCAACCTGCAGCTGTTAAAGCCCGGCCAAAAGTTGGGCGCGATGCTCGAGCAGTGGGAGATTGACGCGATCATGATGCCGCATCCGCCAAAAGAAGCGCTGCGCGGCGGCGGGAATATTCGCCGTTTGTTCGCGGATCCGAAAGCGGAAGAATCGAAGTATTTCCGCAAGAACGGTTATTACCCAATCATGCACTTGATTGCGTTCAGGGACGCCGTGCTCAACGCAAATCCATGGCTTGCCACCAGCATTGCGGCCGCCTTCGACAAGGCCAAAGAGATTTGTCTGGAGTATTACGACGATCCCAACTGGTCGCGCTTTGTTTGGGGCCGGCATCTTTTTGAAGAGGAGAGGACGGCCTTCGGTGACGATCCATGGCCGCACGGAGTCAAAAAAAATCGCGCCAACCTCGAGCGCTTTATCGGCCATTCGCTCGATCAGGGCCTGTTGGAAAGAAAGCTTGAGGTGGAAGAACTTTTCGCGCGTAGTACACTGGATGGTTAGGGAGGGCGCCATGCCTCTCAAGGTCAAATGTCCGACTTGTCGCAAGGAAACCGCGTGGGAGGGTAACCCGCACCGGCCCTTCTGTTCCGATCGCTGTCGGCTGATTGATCTCGGCGCCTGGGTCCAAGAGCGATATCGAATTCCAGCGGAAAAGTTGGACGACTTGCCGGATAACGACGACGACGATGACGTGAGTTTTACTTTGAGATTGTTGGGGTCTTGGGACGTGACGGGAAGTAACAACGATCAACTTGCATGAAGATTCACCCGACGGCGCTGATTGATCCAAGAGCCGAGATAGATTCCGAAGTCGACATCGGCCCTTACGTCGTGATCGAGGGACAAATTAAGATCAAGCGGGGTACCCGAGTCATGGCCCATGCTTGCCTCACCGGCTGGACGGAGATCGGCGAAGACAACGAGATTCATCCCGGCGCAGTTCTTGGAGGCGCGCCCCAGGACCATGCTTATGAAGGCCAAGAGACCTATCTGCGCATCGGCAATCACAATATCATTCTCGAGCACGTGCAAATTCACCGCGGCACGACGGCGGGTTCCGCGACCATCATCGGCGACAATAATTTTCTCATGGCTAATTCTCACGTGGGTCATAACTGCCGGTTGGGCGATAACGTGATCCTAGCCAACGGCGCATTGCTTGGAGGTTACGTCGAAGTCGGAGATAAGGTCTTCATTTCGGGCAATTGCGTGGTTCACCAGTTCGTGCGCATCGGTCCCTATGCGCTGATGCGTGGGCTCAGCGGCACGAGTCGCGACGTGCCGCCCTACGCGATCATCGACTGGCAGCACACGGTCAGGGGTGTGAACGTTGTGGGTCTGAAGCGGGCTGGATTCGACGAAAAAAGCATTCGTCAAATCCGTGAAGCGTTCCGGATTTTATTCCGTAAGGGGCGTAATCTAGCGCTGGCAGTCAAAGAAGTAGAGAAGTCCGGCAGGGCCAATCAGCATGTATTGGCCCTGTTGGATTTTATTAAAGCGTCGAAGCGCGGTGTTTGCTTTGGGGCTAGCGAGTCGCCGTCGTAGCCGACGACGGAACGTCGGCCCGAGGTCCGGTCTCAGTCGGCGGCGCGCCGACGAAATAGATCGGCTCAGTTCCCTTGAGGTTGCTCGGCGTTTCTGCCACCACTCAATAAGTAACCGAGTCCGCCCGTGAGCAGGCCCAGTCCCGCATAGGTGACCTTGGCCGGAATATAGAAAACGCTCGCGAGAGCCGCGCCTACTCCGTAACCCGCTTCTTCTCCGACAGGCTGTTCTGCGGCCTGATTATTCGGCGCCGCCGTCTGCCCATACAAGGGAGAAGCCATTACGGTAACCATTGAAGCTAGGGCAATGCCCTTTAGCACTTGTGTTTTCATGTGCCGAACATATCGCACGAATGTGCTACTGTCAATAATCTTATTTTAAAAATTTACTGTCTAATTTGAATAACTCCCAAGTACCTGCTGCCTTTGGCAACCGATGTAGTCCTGCGCCACGCTTTGGCGATCGGCCCCACCGTGTTGGCTGGTTAATTTAAAAACAAGGTTTTCTTTTTGTTCGATACATGACCCAATTTTTCTGGTCTCCAGGTCATTGCGTCGAATATGCTCATTCATTTGGAGAGAAAATGGCGAGCGTAGCAGGCACGGATTTTCTCTCTGGACGCTTGATACTCCCGTAAGAGTTTTTCGCCTGAAGTTGACTTGCGTTTCCTAGCTTGATTGCCGTCGTAGCCCAGAGCCTTGGCAATGCCGTCCAGCCGTCCTGGTTCCGCTTCAAAGGCGTCGATCGACTGATCGCGCTCCAAGCGCAGGCGGTGATCGAGGCGTCGCAAAAAGAGATATCCCTTTAAGAGCACCCGATATTCATCGTTTTTCAAAATTCTTTCAACGTGCAGCGCCTTCAGCGCGTTAAGCGTTCCGCGACGGCGGAGCTTCGCGTGGAGATGACCATGGCTCAGTTGCAGCATTTGAGTCAAAAATTCGATATCGACCAAACCACCGCGCCCTTTTTTTAGATTGAAACGGGTTTCATCTTCGCCCGCCAGCTCGCGCTCCATGCGCATGCGCAAATGATGGATCTCACCCATTTCGCTCGATTCCAAACCGCGACCGTAGGCGAACGCCGCGGTAATTTTTTCCACCTGCTTGCCGAGAGTCGGATCGCCGGCGACGCGCCGGTGCTTGATGAGCGCCTGGCGCTCCCACAGTTGCGAGCTGGTTTTATGATATTCGCGGAAGGCGGCGAGAGAAGAGACCAAGGGTCCGGACTTTCCGGACGGCCGCAACTGCATATCGATCCGATACGCGATGCCTTCTTCGGTCGGCACAGACAGATACGAAAGCAGCTTCTGACCGAGGCGCACGTAGTAGTCATGCGCCGGCAAATTTCCTTGCGAACCACCGCTGCTTTGTGCCTCGTCTGCGGCGTCGTAAACAAAAATGAGATCAAGATCGGAATTGTAGTCCAGCTCTCGCCCGCCGAGCTTACCACCGCCGATCACGGCGAACCGTCCAGCCGGCACCGTTCCATATTTTTGTTTCAGCTCTTCGGCCGTGAGTTCAAGTCCGCCTTCGAGGCACGCGTCGGCAAGGTCGGAAAGTTGAACGAGAACCTGCAGCAAGTCGATGCTGCCGCCGAGATCGTGGAGACCGATCCGCACGAATTCTTCGGTCCGATGACGCCGCAAGGCATTAAGCTTGGCTTCGACGTCGTCATGCGCCGCGACGGCAACGCGCAGCTCGGCGAGCATTTCATCTTTGGTTTTTTCGATCCGCGTAAGGTCAACGCGGATTAATGTATCGATCAACTCGGGCCGACTGAGAAAAAGATCAGTCAGAAATTGGCTTTCAGCGAAGAGTGTGATCAAGAGCCGCATGGTCTCAGGATTTTCCGCCAACAGAGTGAGAAATCCCGTACGCCCGCCGATGCGATGGCTGAACTTCGACAGATTGAGCAGGGCCCGATCCGGATCGCTCGACTTGGTGATCTCGGTCATCAGCGCCGGCCCGAGGGCGCGCATGACCTTCAATCTTTTTGGGCTTGGTGGAGCGAAGGCTTCGCCGTCGCGCACGGCAAGCAGATTTTCATAGGCCTTGGCGGCATCGGTAAACCCGGCGTTTGCGAGTTCTCTGGTGATTAATTCCTGGTTATCGAGATCGCGCCAAATCGAGCCGGTGGGGGAGGATCCTTGGGTCTCAATGGTTTTTTGCGCGCCGTAAAAAAGCCGGTCGAAGATGCTGCGGACGTTTTTGGTATGCCGGCGGTAATCTCGCCAAAACAATTCGCGCTCGCTCCGCTTTCCTAGACGTCTGTAGCCGAGCCGGCGCGCCAGGGCCTGCTCCGCCTCTATTCCCTCCGGAATCGAATAGGCGTGGGCTTCTTGAACGATTTGCACCTTGTGCTCGGCTTGACGAAGAAAACGGTACGCTTCAGTCAGCTTGTCGCGCGCGTCAGGGTCGATGAATTTATGCCGCGCCAGCTCGGCAAGTGCGGGCAGCGTGCTCGGATTGCGCAGCTTCGGTTCGTAGCCGCCATTAACCAGCTGCAGCGCGTGTGTGAAAAACTCGATCTCGCGAATACCGCCGTAGCCCAGTTTGATATTGCGCTCTTTTCCTTCGCCGGTGATGAGCTCGTTTTCGATGCGTAACTTCAGGTGGCGCAGTTCCTCCACGGTCGTGTAGTCGAGGTAGCGGCGATAAATGAACGGTTGAACTTCTTTGAGAAATTCGTTCCCCAGATCCCGGTCGCCGGCCGCCGGCCGCGCCTTGATCAGCGCCGCGCGCTCCCAGCATTGGCCCCAGGATTCGTAATAAAGCATCGAAGAGTTGACCGATTGCACGAGCGGTCCGCTGTTGCCCATCGGACGAAGCCGAAGATCGATGCGGAAAACGAAACCGTCTTCGCTAACCTCGCCCATGGCGCGGATGATCTTTTTCCCTACTTCTGCAAAAAAGGATCGCGGATCGGTTTTGCCTTTGCGCCCGCCGGCGCTTTCGCCTTCGTCGCTCTCGTAGAGAAAGATTACATCGATGTCGGAGCTGAAATTGAGCTCGCGGCCGCCAAGCTTTCCCATACCGAGAATGACGAAGCGATTCGGCTTTTCGGTTCCAGCTAGATTGAGGACCCCATAGTCTTTCTCGACTTCCGCACGACAGAATCGATAAGCCGCGTCGAGCGCGGCTTCTGCCAGAGCCGATAGCTCTTGCACGGTCTCTTCCATCGTCACTGACGGCATCAGATCGCGCGCGCCGATGCGCAGATACTCGCGCTGTTTGTATTGGCGTAGGGCCGCGCAGAATTCGACGAATGTAGCCACGTCGCTAGTCGCGACGTGGATCTCGTTGGCGTGCTCAGAGACAGATTTCCTGGCGATTTTGATCTGACGGAGAAAGAGCTCGGGCCAAT
>VBKX01000578.1 GCA_005879435.1 Deltaproteobacteria bacterium | reverse complement strand
TCGCCGCGTAAAATCCGAGATAGACGTCGGGAAGAAATAGTATCGGTTGTTCGGCATTCGAATGATCGAGTACATGCAAGATTACCTTCGCCGCGTTCGCTGACGCGCAGCAATAATCGCTCTCGGCTTTCACGTCGAGATAAGTATTGACGTAGCTGATGACGATGCCGCCGGGATGCTCCTTTTTCCAGAGGCGGATTTTTTCGACGTCTGCATGCGCGGCCAAGGAGCAAAGCGCGCCGAGGTCCGGCGCCAGCACCTTTTGGTGCGGCTTTTTCATGATCGCCAGGATCTCGTTCATGAACAGAACCGACGCTTCCAGCAAAACCTCCGCATCCGATGCCGCGCCTTTCTGCCCGAGATAAAGCGAATCGCCGACCACGTCGGCAATATCTTGAATGTCCCGTGGCGCGTAATTATGCGCCAAAATGTAGGCGTTACGCTTCTTCTTGAGGCGAGCGATTTCACTCAGGAGCCAGCGGTGTTCCGCTTCGGGAACGTTGTCGGGTTCGGCGTCCGCCGGCACAGGCGGAATCTCAAGCGGTAATGAGAGATCGACTTGATCGATCATCTCGATCGCTTGCTTGGCAGGAAAAATGTCGCCGGACATAGGTCCGTCCATTACGCAACCCTCGTTAAATAGCTATGTTTAGTGAATTAAAACAGGTGACGGGCGCAAAGTAAACGCAGCCGCCGGCGCAAAGGCTTCCATGCGGCGCGCCTGGCTCCCGAAAGCAGCGGGGATACGAATCTCGTTAACCGAGCGGCTTTAGCCCATAAAAACGCTCAGCATTGTCGTACAAGACAGCATGTTTGTCCTCGCTAGTAAGATGCTCGTTGTCGATGATCTCGTCGATCTCGTGTTTGCAATATTCGTTGTTCACTTCATGCGGAAAATCGCTGGAAAACATGAATGGCTTGTTGCCCACGGCTTCAACTAAATGGTGCAGCGCCTTCTCTGTTCCCTCGCAGCCGACAAAGATCCGCCCCGCTTCGACATGGCGGCGGATATAGTCGCTGATTTTCTCTCCCGGCTTGAGCTCGAGGTATTCACTGCGCGGGTCGTATTGAATATGGGTTTCCCAGCCTCGGTCGAATCTTTCAAGACAGGTTTGCAGCCAAGAGACGCCGGCTTCCATAAAGCCGATGCGGAGATTCGGATATTTGTCGAATATGCCGTTGAAGACAATGCCGGCGAACGCGACCATCTGGCCGAACGGATGGCCCAAACCGTTGATCGGCGCGTAAGGCGTAAGATAGTCCATCCCCAAGCCTTCATGGGCACCACCGTGAACGCCGATGCAGCAGCCTAGGCGGTTGGCTTCGGCGTATACTGGCCAATACTCCTTATCAGCGAGATGGCCTTTGAATCCCGTGGACGGCAGCATGACACCGCAAAAACCCAACTCAGTCACCGCGCGGCGCATTTCCTTCACCGCCTCCTCGGGCTCCTGTAGCGGAATCAGCGCCAGCCCCTGGAAGCGCGAGCTCTTCTTTAGATAAGTCTCGGCAAACCAATTGTTCCACGCGCGCGCTACGTCGACGGCGAATTCTCTGGTAATTACTTTGCCGAACGCGAGACCGCCTGTGCTATACAGCACGGCGCGCTCGATGCCGACATCTTCCATAAATTCCAGCCAGCCATCGGCGTCGACCTGGCGAAACGCCCCTGGAACCAATTGAAACAAGCTCGCTGAATGCAGGTGATCCAACGGTGGGAAAAGCCGGCCTTTAAACCGACCGCTCTTGATGTAGGGCTCCGGCATGTATTGCAGCAGATCGTCCCAGTTTTCCATCACGTGTCCATCGCCGTCGATAATCGGAATTCCGTTCCGAGCCATAATCGTCCCCTCCATCGCGTGACCGAGATTTTCCTCTTCTCTACCTCAGAACCGAGCCGGCAATCAACGTATATTGTGATGGTCGTCGCAATCTCCTCAACGCCGTTGTCTTGACAGCAAAATCGCCTCAGACTACGTTTCGCGAGTACAGCGTAAACACAGTTGGAGGCTTGCCCATGCAAAATCCCAAAGTCATCGATGCCGACGGTCATATTTATGCAATCCATGAAGAGATCGAGGAGTACTTCGAAGGCAAATATCGCGGCATGAGACGCGCGCGCGCCTATTCGCTGTTCCCTTCACTCGATGGCTGGCCACGTGGCCTGGGTGCCGGTCGTCCCGACAAAGTCACGGAAACGCGACCGGAAGACGTAATTAGATTTGTCGACAATATGGGCCTGGAAAGCACCGTGCTCTACCCGACGGCGGCGCTGGCGATCGGTCTGGTCCAAGAGCCGGCGTGGGCGTGCGCGATTTCGCGTGCGTACAATAATTGGTTTCACGCTCGCTACATCAAAACAAATCCGCGCTTGAAGGGTGTGGCCGTCCTGCCAATTCAAGATGCGGTAAGCGCGGCCGCGGAGTTGCGCTACGCGGTGGAAAAGCTCGATATGGTCGGCGCCTTTCTGCCGTCGGCCACCGTGATGAACAAAGCCTTCGGCCATCCTGATTTTCAGCCGATCTTTCGTGAGGCCGAGCGTTTAGGCGTGCCGCTCGCTATTCACGGCGCACCTAGTCGAGGCTTCGGCTTCGACTATTTCGAAGATCAAGGCCAAGTCCACGCTTTGGAGCATCCCTTTCCACTGATGATCCAATTCACCAGTATCATCTGCGACGGCGTGCTGGAAAAATTTCCACGCTTAAAGCTCGCGTTTCTGGAAGCGGGCTGCGGCTGGCTGCCTTATATGATGGACCGTTTGGACTACGAATACGGAACTCGCGGCGCCAGTTCCTTCCGGCAAATAAAAAAGACACCCAGCGACTATGTGAAGGAGTGTCCCGTTTACGTTACCTGTGAGCCGGAGGAGACTTCATTGGCCTACGTGGCAAAAGTCATCGGCGACGATCGTCTCATGTTTCCCTCCGACTATCCGCATGAGCGCGTCTACGGGGAATTTCTCAAAGACATACCGGAACTACTGGCGCGGCCCGAACTGTCGGACCATACCAAGCAAAAAATCTTATACGACAATGCCAAAGAGTTTTACCGGATCTAGGAAACTAGCGGAGTTGAGAACGCCGATGAATCGCGCGCCTCTTCAGATATCGCAATCCCGGCGCCGAAAGGCATACGGGCCGCGGACTTTCTGTAAACAAACGGGACATGCCGCAACTCGATTTGATACGCCATCAGCATCCACACTACGCTGCGATTCGCATCGTCCCTGACTCCTCGATGGCATCTTGCAATCTCGCCAAACCGCGAAAACGCAGGCCTATTACGATCCGACTACTATTGAGGAGCCGCATGCGATCACTTTGTCGAATATTTTTGATCATCCAACTCTTTTGCATCAGCCCAGGAACCGCGGCGCAGGCCCAGGTGAGAAGCAAAATCAGAATCGCCACGGCCTCGCCGTCCCTGAGCTACCTGCCGATTTACACCGCCGTAAAGAAAGGGTTCTTTGCCAAGCGCGGCTTCGATGTAGAAATGATTCAAATGAGCGCGAGCCTCACGGCGCCTGCGCTGCTCAACCGTGCGGTTGATTACACCACCATCCCGAGCACTATCGCTACGGCGGCCGCCCGCGGCGCGCCGGCGAAAGTGATTTTCTTCGCCTCGGTAAAACTGCAGCATATGCTGGTCTCCCGCCCGGAGATCGCCGCCGTGAACGACCTCGCCGGTAAAAGAATTGTCGCCGCAGGTTTCGGCAATCTAACGTCGTATGAGGTTCAGTTCCTGATTGACCGCTACCGTCTCGGTCCGAATACCACGCTGGTTTCCGCGCCGTCGTCTACGGACAGACTCATAGCGTTACAAAAAGGCCTCGCTGAAGCCGCGATTATCGCTGCGCCTGCAGACTTGAAAGGTGAAGAAATGGGCTTGAAGCGGCTTCTCCACATGGGAACGATCTTGCAAATCCCTCAGGCTGGTCTCGCCGCCACGGATGAAAAACTCAAAACGAAACGAGGCGAAGTGATCGAGGTCCTGAAGGCAAGCATCGAAGGCCTCGAATACACCTTGTCCGATCGCGAAGACAACAGCGCTATCATCGCCAAATGGATGGCGCTCAATGCAAGCCAAGGCGTAAGAGCCTACGACTCAGTGAAGGACACTTTCTCCCGCAACGGCATTCCTACCGACGAGCAAAGCAAAGCCTATATCGCGATGCTCGCCGCCACCGCCGGGGTGAGCCCTGACTTGAAACCGGAAATGATTTTCGACTTTTCCCTCGCCGCGGCGGCCGCCAAAGAATTGGCAGCGAAGCGATAATTGCAGTCTCCGATCATCGCACTCTCCTACCTTAAGATTCCTCGCGGCTAATGTTAGAATAAGTGCCGATCGGCTTTTCCCGCCGCTCGACAGCGAAACAATCCATCGGTGCAATTGCAAAAGACGGAGACGGACTTGTCCAAAGCTTTCGGCTTAGACTTCGGCACGACTAACAGTGCCCTCGCCCATGCGAGCACCGACGGCAGCGTTCGATTGGCGCAATTCAGCGGCAATGCGACGTTTCGCTCGATCCTATACTTCGAAGAAGACGACACTTCTCGATCGCAGAAACTCCGCGTGGTTGCCGGACCAGAGGCGATTCAAAGTTACCTCCATGCGAAATCGCCGGGACGGCTCATCCAGTCGACGAACTCCTATCTGGCAAGCCGCTTGTTCAAGCAGACGCAGATTTTCAGCGAAACCTATTCCCTTGAAGACCTGATCGGCATCCTGCTTCGCTATCTGAGAAAATCCGCGGAAGAGCAGTTCGGTGACCTGGGAACCGCTCTCGTAGTCGGCCGTCCGGTCCATTTCAGCGGCGCCAAGGATGGTGCCGACGATGAGTTCGCGGTGAATCGGCTGCGCAGCGCCTTTAGAAACGCCGGATTCGATCGAGTTCGGTTTTTGCCGGAGCCGGTGGCCGCGGCGTATAAGTACCAGCGTCAACTGGACCACCGTGAAGTCGTACTCATCGCCGACTTTGGCGGCGGCACCAGTGATTTTTCACTCGTGCAACTGCAGCCTGGGCGGTTGAATGGGCATGACATTGCCAAACAAGTTCTCGGCACCGACGGCGTCGGCATCGCCGGCGACGCGTTCGATAGTAAACTGGTGCGTCGACTGGTCGCGCCGATGCTCGGTTTCGGTTCAGAATGCAAATCCCAGTTCGGCAACATCCTACCGGTGCCGAACTGGCTCTATGAGCACTTGGAGCGCTGGCATTACCTGTCGTTTTTGAAAACGAGAAAAAACTTGGATCTGCTCAGGCAAATCCGTTTTCAAGCCTTAGAGCCGCGGAAAATCGACTCCCTCATCGAGCTGGTCGACCATGATCTTGGCTATCGCCTCTATCAAGCCATCGAGCAAGGAAAGTGCGAGCTCTCGGAGGCGGCGGTCAGTGAATTCCAATTTACCGAAGCCGCGATCCAAATCGCGGACAGCGTGAGGCGAGATCAATTCGAAAGCTGGATCGATCGAGAGCTTCGACAAGTCAGCGAGTGCGTCGATCGGCTGCTGTCGCAGTGTGATGTCACGGCCAAGGACATCGATGCGATCTTCATGACCGGCGGTTCATCCTTCGTGCCGGCAATCAGGAG
>VBKX01000577.1:7777-9276 GCA_005879435.1 Deltaproteobacteria bacterium | reverse complement strand
AACGGGAAACCTTTCGTCGACGTGACATCGGGTCATCTCTACAAACAGGCAGGCGGGCAGGCGGCTGCCGATCCCAAGCTGCCGCTTTGTTGCGATGTGATGCGAAAAATGATGCGCGCGGGTGATTCGGTTCTGAAGGAACCGGCGCGCGGCCAAGCGACGACACTAACGATTCGTTATATGCTCTGAGACGCGGTGTGATTGGGCTCAATCAGAACGTCTTCAATTCTGACGGTTGTCACTTCCTGTCCCGAAAATCCTGTCTGTAATTTCCTTCCTGAAGTCAAATCCGATTATTCCTGACCCTGCACGGCTGGGGTAAATAGATCTTAGACCGAAGAACTGCGGTCTGGCATGTAATTTGTTCCATCCATGCGCGTATTGTCACCTGTCTCTTTTATCCCCGTACTTGCCGGGCTGCTCCTTATGATATCTTTGACGCCAATTTACGGTGCGGAAGCCAACAAGAAACGCATAACTCCAGTCGTTGGGCGCTCAACCCCTCCTGCCTCAAACGAAAAAAAGCTTCAGGCGAGGCGCAAAATGCTCATTGAGCGAATGAGAGCGTCGCGGCAACAGCTGAATGATTCGCTACCACTCTACGAGAAAAAATTAGCCAATGAGACCGCCGATTTTGAAATTAATAAGAAGCTCTACGAACAGGACTTGATTTCACAGCGAGATTTCGAGAACAGCCAGCAAGTGATGACCAACACACGGCTGGAAACGGAGCGAATCCGACAATTGATCGCTGAAGACGACGTTGCGCTTTCGCTCACGGAAGAAGTCGCTGAGGAAGAGATGGCGCGATTGCCGAAGTTGGCGTTGGGGGCTTATGACGAGACTCCGACGTTGATTCGTTACAACGGCCCCGCGAACTGGTCGACGGCGGACACCGGCAAGATCGCCAGGTTTTACAGAACGCATTTTGGTCACCGGTTGCCCGTGAGTGCCATGGGCCAGTCGTTGACCCATGACCGTATGGGATTCGATCATCGGGACGCGGTCGACGTCGCGGTATCGCCGGACAGCGCCGAGGGCCGCGGCTTAATGGCATACTTGCGCAAAGCTCGCATTCCCTTTCTGGCCTTTCGGGGTAAGGTCCCGGGCATGTCGACCGGAGCACACATTCACATTGGCCGACCGTCGCCGCGCTTGATGGAAGTGAGGCAGCGATCGATCCAGCCAGCGCCTTTGGAGCGGAGCACTGAAGGCGGCTGAAGCGCCGGTTCCAAGCCGGTCGCCGTAGCCAAAATCAATGATTTCGTGATTGTTGGCGGACGCGGGAAGTTTCTCTCTAGAAGCTGCGGCTGACTTAACGTATACTTCTACTGTTTTCTGCTATCGCCTGAACACGAAGGCCTAGCGGCGCGGTTGCGTGCACGGTAAGTTCTCGTTAGTCTTTTTCTTAGCAAAGTCATGCTGCCTGTTCTCGACCCCGACGGTATTCTTCATTTCAACAAGTAGCCATCCGGCTTGGAGCCACACCGCCGTGGTCG
>VBKX01000577.1:1424-7667 GCA_005879435.1 Deltaproteobacteria bacterium | reverse complement strand
GGATCATCGCCAGCGGCGTCTTAGTCGTTCTCATTGCCGGTGTTTTCATCGCTTTGCTCAATATCAATGCGCTGATCGCGCGCAACAAGAGTTATCTGATCGAGCAAGCCGAGCGATCTCTCGGGCGGAAAATCTCGGTCGGCGACGTCGAGGCTACGTTGTTCAGTGGTATCGGAGCGCGCTTGATCAACTTCACCATGGCTGACGACCCAGGCTATGCGTCCGGTGATTTCGTGCGCGCGAAGGATGTCCAGGTTATTGTCAAGTTTTGGCCTCTGCTGAAGAAAAGTGTGCAAGTCAAAAAAGCGATTCTGAACGAACCAGTAATTCAGCTCGTGCGCAACCCGGACGGAAGCTTCAATTTCTCCACCATTGGAAAGAAACTTAAAGAGAAAAAAGAAGCCGGCGAAAAAGAAAAGAAAGAACGCGCGCCTAAAGAGGAACGCGAGTCTGCATTCCTCATCACGCTCGTCGATATTTCCGGTGGAAACGTCCGTTACATCGACAAGAAGGATGGCACCGATCTACAACTGCGGCAAATCGATCTTAAGGTCGAAGATCTCGACTTCGATAAGCCATTTGCGGTGAAACTCGCGGCAGCGGTTTTTGCCGATAAACAGAACCTAAAGCTGACGAGCAAGATTGGCCCGCTCCGTACAGACGGCGAATCCAAGCAATTTCCGGTGGACGGCGAGCTTGATATCGATCCGCTCGATACGACCCAGTTGAAGGCGGCGTTGCCGAAGTTGAAAACCGCTTTGCCCAAGGATCTCGATCTCTCGGGCGTATTTCGGATTAAGGATCTTAAATTCAAGGGAATGCTAAAGGATCTGGCGCTCAACGGTGAGATCGAAGGCACCAACGGCGCTCTGCGCTACGGCAAGACGTTTCAAAAAGCCGCGGGTATTCCGCTCACGCTTAACGCTGATGCGCACTACAGCGCCGACAAAGTCAGCATCCGCAGAGGTCGGCTGAAGCTTCATACCTTGGAGCTTGTCACCGCGGGAGACGTTCAGTTCGGTGATGTGACCGTGCTTAATCTGTCGGTGGATTCTCAACCGGCGACTCTCGATGGCTGGGACAAAATTATTCCCGCCATCGCGAGCTACCAATTGGCGGGCACCATGGACGTCAAGGCGACCGTGCGCGGCAAAGTCGGCAAAGGAGCCGCGCCGCAAATTCAGGGCACGCTTAACCTTAAGAAAGCCAGCGCCAAACCGCCTGAGTTTCCCAAGCCGATCGAGAATCTCGATACGAAAATCAATTTCACCGGACAAAGAGCGGATATCAGCGACATGACGCTGAGCTTGGGGAAATCGCGCATCCGCTTGGTGGCGGCGATCGAAAAATTTTCGCCGCTGACCCTGACTTATAAAATGTCGACTGCGGAGCTTTGGCCGGCGGATTACAGCGCGTCGCTCGCCGACGAGCGCAAGGCTGATGTGATCCGCAATTTGCAGAGCGAAGGACAGTTCAGCATGGCGGGCGACAACATGGTGTATCAAGGCAAGCTCAACTCGGCAGAGGGCAAGCTTTACAACGTCGTCTACAAGGGACTCGATGCGACGCTTTCCCTGGCGGACAAAGTCGCCAATATCAAGAGTCTACGGGTAAACGCACTGAGCGGCAATCTGCAGGTGGAAGGCGAGTATTCCTTCAAAGAGCCGGTGCCCCGTTTTTCTCTCGCGTCGAAAGTTCAGGGCATCGACGTTAAAGAGCTCTATTCGGCGCTGGACGCCAAAGCCGAACGGGATATTCGCGGAAAGCTGAATGCTGACATGAAGCTTGCTGGCAGCGGCCAAAATTGGGAAGCTATTAAACCAACGTTACGCGGGCAGGGCGACGCGGAAGTGTTGCAGGGAGCGCTGCTCAATTTCAATATCGCTGAAAGCGCGCTCAACGGCAGAATTGAAAGCCAACTTCGATTTGGCTGACGGTCGGATGAACGTCAAAAATTTGCGCATGTCGGCGGCGGAGTTCGTTGTGCAGGGAAACGGCTGGGCGGATTTCGACCGGAAAGTTGACTTTCGAGCCACGCTGAGTTTTTCCCAGCGCCTGTCCGCCGATCTCAGCCAATCGGCTCGTGAAGTCAAGTATCTTTTAAATAACCAAGGACAGCTAGAAGTGCCGTTTGCTTTAACCGGCAAGATGCCCAATGTGAAACCCAAGCCTGACACGCGTTTTCTCGGCCAGTTGGTGCAACGCGGCTTTATGCGCAAGGGAACCGAGGAACTACAAAACCGGTTTCTCGGCGGCGGCAAGGACTCCACCGCAGAGAAAGACGAGCCCCCGAGCGATAGCGGCAAGAAAAAAAAGAAAAATAATACTGAAGATATGATCCGCCGGGGTCTCGAGGGGTTGTTCAAACGCTAAGCATGAACGTTTCGACCACCAGGAGATTCCGGCGACGATTGAACCTTAACCGTGCCGCCGCCGGTTACGCCGCTTTGTAAGCCAGCCTTTTCATCTTTTGCGTGTTTTTACCCTCGATACGCAACAGTCCGGTGGCGGCGACTCGTTTGGGCGAATGCACGTCGCCTTCGTTGTAGATATGCGCCATTCCTGGTTTCAGCGCATAGACTCGCGCGCGCCGAACCTTTCCTGGTCTGCCTTCAGCAGCGGATTCGATGACTTCCCAGTCGCTCATTTCGGTCTCTCCGAACGCTTGCCCGTAGATCGCCCAGGAGCTGCCGTGATCGTGGGGATTCGCTTCTCTGGCGTCGCGATTGACATGGGCGCAAACGCAAAAGCCCAGTTCCGGATCTTCGTAAATAATTTGCCGGTCAGGTGTGTTGTCGTTGACGTAAGTCGCAATAAACTTTTCGTCTTTGAGCGCTTCTTGCACCAGCGCGCGAACTTTTTCACGCCCCGCCCGGTTAGGATCTTCTTTCAGGATACGATGAACATCGGCTGCGAATGATTCGAGTGTAAACCCCATTGCAGTTCTCCTTTCTCGTTTCAATATCCTTTAACCAAAGATCGTGACCAGCGTCAATGCGTGCAAAAAACAAGCGCGGGTGGCGAAAGCGGCGTTCACGCGGCCGCCGCGCCGAGCATCGCAGCAATGTCAGCTGTACGGAATCAGGGCGTCGCGCCCGCGGCGGTAGCGGCGCGCCGATTCATTAGGATTACGATTCACGAAGAAGCGATGAAACATGGGATGATGCAAGCTGCGAACTTCATGCTCGACTTGGAAAATCCGACTATCCGTGTCGGGATCGATGATTTCTTTGAAGCGAAACTGATGATTGCGCACTTCCTCCGAAATCAGGTCGCGATCCTTGAGAAAAGCATACGGGTGGGAAAAGTTCGATACGTAGATGGCGATATGGTGCCCGTCGTAGGGAGGCGACGGCTCATCGCTTTCACAGAAGACCAGCGACTGACTGCGGCCGATCTTCACTCGCGCTCTTATTCCGTCATCGCCGGAGTCGCTCGTGGCCGGTGCGCCGAGCACTTGGTCGTAAAAGCGAGCGATGGGCGCGGCGCGGCCGCGCTTGACCAGGAACTCGACATAGGGAATGCCGAGCGCCATGTCGCCGAATCTCAGTTCGGCGGCATAGCAGCGAAAGCGATTTCCCCAGGGACAGGTTACCGCGATATGACCTGTCTCGATTGACCAGCCGAATTTGGTGCCCGCCAGCGGCTTTTCGACGGCGCCGAGCCTTTCCTTGAGGGAGTCAAGGTCGGGCAAGACGATGCCGATATGGCCGTGAATTACTTGCACCGGTCGAACCGGCAAGTGAAATCCATCCCGACGATGTAAAAGAGCGTGGCCAATGTTTGGTCGGGAACTTGGAGATTGACATGTTCCAAATGGACGATATTGCCTACGTCTTCGTTGGTATATTCCATCGTCATAACCTTATCATCGGTGCATCCGACAGATGCCTGGTCAGGCTCGCCACGCGTCGCCCGAAAGGTTCAGTCGCTCGCCGCTTCGGCATTGCTCCGGATCCAATCTTTGAGCGCTTTTTCTTCCTCGCCTTTGTGCGCATGATGCATTTTTGCATGGAGCCATCCCAACTCCACGACTTCTTCCAAAGCGCCGGAGATCGCGACAGTGCAACCCTGATCGCTGGGATACTTCCGACAATCAATTTTGACTCGATTGGCCATAAAATATGCTCCTTTCTAAAAACGTTTTGGGTCAATAAAAAAGATTTGAGCCGCAACGACTCTATCGCTCCGTTGCACCACAGGACAACAGACAAGGAACATTCCGGGCGCTATCCCTTCGCTTTACTGAAAATATTTCCTGTACTCTTCCATCAATGGATCCAACCGGTCGGCGAGCGTAATATCATCGGCGATCATTTTGAATCGACCGAGCTCCTCTTGCGGGATATCGGAGCGGGAGACGACGCGGCCGAGATTTTTCATCAGCGTCTGCGCCTCGCGCGAGAGCATGTAATCGATAAACAGCTTGCCGGCGTTCGGATGAGGGGGGGCGGCGGCGAGACCGAGCGGATGCATGTTCTTGGTGACAAACGGCAGCGGCGCGACGCCCAGCGGAGCACCTTCCTTTTTAAAGCGCAACACCTGGTTGTCGTAGACAAAGCCCAAGTTGAATTCTCCCGCTGCGACAAACTGCGTGATCAAGACTTGCGAGGCGCGGTACTGCAGCTCCTGGCGCCCGAAGGCTTGCATGAATTTTTTGCCTTTGTCGTCGCCCATCACGCGCATCATGGTGCCGTACCAGGCATACTGTCCTTCGGGAAATCCGATGGCGCCTTTCCAAGCCGGGTCGAGAAGATCTTCATAGGCGCGCGGCATTTTTTCCTTGGCGACGAGCCGGGTGTTGTAGGTGACCACCCGGACGTTGGAATACATATCGACCCAGTATCCCCCGCGGTCCTTCGAGTCGGCAAAAAAGGCGTTGAACTCGGGCGACTGATAACGGCCGAGGAGCCGCGCTTTGTTGAGCAAATGCATTTCGAAGCCGCTGTTGCTGACAACGTCGAACAGGCCGCGCCCGGCGCGGTGTTCGGTCAATATGCGTTGCAGCAGTTTTTCGCTGCCGAGCCGCGAGATTTCCACTTTCAGGAATGGATATTTGGCTTGAAAGGCACCGGCAAGAAGTTTGCTCTCGGTGGCAGCCATGGTGGTGTAAAAACTCACCGAGCCTTCCTTGCGAGCGAGATCGAGAGGTTTCTCGTCGGCAGCCTGCCCAGCGGGTGAAAAAAATCCGCTCAGCGACGCGGTGAAGATAATCAGTTGCAGCGCGCGCGGGGTCGTCACTTCCGCTGCCAGATCTGGGCAATCTCAGCAGCCGTTGCGATGTCGACGTGGGTTTGCTCCATCAGCTTCAAAGCCAATTCATGCAGCTCCCGGTTGCGCGAGCCGACGCAGTCTTTGAGGACGACAACGTCGTAGCCCAGATTGCGCGCGGTGCGAGCCGTGCCTTCGACGCCGCCCTCGGTGGCGACTCCGCCGATCAGGATCGTGCGCACGCCGTTGCTGCGCAGAATGAGATCGAAGTCGGTGCCGACGAAACCATCGGGCCGACGCTTCTGGAAGACGATATCTTTCGGCTGGGGTTTGAGCTCATCGACGATTTCCCTGTCCCTAGGATCCTCTTTTTCCTTGAGCAACTGATTCGGATCCGTAGCTTTCGCCCGCTTCATGCGCACGCGCACCCAGACGCCGGCTTCTTCTTTGAGCAAATCGAAACCGGTTTGCACGGAATAGAAAACCGGCACGCCGATTTGGCGGGCGTGGGCGGAGAGCGATTTTAGATTGCCGAGGATGTCTTTGTAGTTAAACGCGTTTGGGCCAATGGCATTCTCCATGTCCCAAATCAACGACGCGGTTCGCTTGGGGTCAGCGAGCTCCGCCAAAGTGGCTGGGATTTGCTTTCCACCGATCTCATACATGATTCACCTCCGTGACCTGCTGGAGCATACCCGGAGAAAAGCTTCCGCGTCAACGGCGAATTTTCACCATTGTAACGGTTACATTGCCAGCTCGGCGGTCCTGTGGTAAGCGTCCCGGAGATCGGAACTTCCGTTCCAACGAGGGGAAGGAGAAAGGGGGCGCTTATGACCGTGAACCGTTACGGACTCGTGATTGTGATCGCACTGCTCCTGCTGGCTACGTCGGGGTCTACGGCCGAGGTGGCGCTTGATTGCGATGTTTATCGAAACCGCGTCGAACCGATTTTCTTGAAGAAACGGCCCGGCCATGGGCGGTGCTACAATTGTCACGCGGAGAGCAACAACGCCTTTCGCCTGCAGAAGCTTT
>VBKX01000577.1:0-1330 GCA_005879435.1 Deltaproteobacteria bacterium | reverse complement strand
AGAACGATCCCGATTGGAAAATCCTCGCGCAATGGGTGCGCGGTCTAAAAAATTAGCTCGGCAGTGCGGACAAATTGTCAGAGAATCTTCGCGCGCGTGCCAAGCGCGCTGTTTTTTCCATTCATTTGCGCTGCGTTAAAGAAATCGGTGACAGCGTCTAAGAATTCCGTTGTCACCGCTTGATCGAGCGTCAATTTTTAGTAAATGACTTGTCGTCTTAGGGTATCGTCAAGGTGTTGATGCGTTTCGGCACCTCGCCCACCGGGATGTTCGCGACAACTTTCATCGTGCTGGTATTGATTGCAGACACGGATTTGATTCCCGAGTTGGAAACATAGATCAACTTGCCGTCCGGCGTAAACGTAACCCAGTTCGGCAGTGCACCGAGGGGCCGGCTGAATGTCTTGAGCTTGAGTTCGGGCAGCGCCACATGCCCTTGAGGTTTGAGATCGGGCAGAGCGTAGACAAAAACCGCATTGGCCGACAGACTGGTGACCCACAGGGTTTTTCCGTCGGGAGCGACTCCGATTCCGTGCGACGGCGACCCCAAGCGATTCTCCTGGACGCCAAAACCGGTGGGGTCATCCGGTAATTTGATTCTATCCACTTCCTTTCGCGCGGCGAAATCTACGACCGCAAACCCGTTGAGATCGGATAGCTGCGCGTAGATCCGGCGCGTCGAGCCGTCGGGATTCACTTCGAAGGTCATGGGGCGGATGCCGGCATCGAGCTTGACCTCCCAGGCAGGCTGTTCGGTTTGTAAGTCGACGACAGAGATCACCCCCGTTCTGGTCGAGCCGGAGACCGAATACTTTCCGTCCGGGGTTACGTAGACGTTATGCTGGCGGCCGTTCACCGGAACAGTCTTAGCTCGGGTCAGCGACGCCGTATCGATAAAATCCAACGCGCCCGCGGTTTCAGCGATGGCGACAACGACGCGGCTGCCGTCCTTGGTCACGGCGATGTTGTTGGGGTGGCCGCTGAGGGGCACCTTCTTGACGATCTTTCCGACCTTGCGATCGACAACGTCGAGAGTGCTATCGGCTTCGTTACTGATATAGACGCGAGAACCGTCGGGAGCGAAATTAATTCCGTGCGCACCCTCGATCCCTTTGATCTCTTGCGCCACTTTGTTGGTCGCTGGATCGATGACGTGCACACTGTCTCCGGCGGCGTTGGTGACATAAATGCGGACCATGCCGCCGCCAGCCGGCACAGCATTGATAACGAGCAATAGAAACATGGCCGGGAGAAACGACGCACATTTCACATCAGCGCTACAGACTCTTGCGAATTGTCTCGTCATAGAGTGATCCTCCTAAACTGTCGC
>VBKX01000575.1:1700-2284 GCA_005879435.1 Deltaproteobacteria bacterium | reverse complement strand
GGGACTTCGATCCCGATCTGATCTTCGCCGATCCGCGCCAGCCGCTGAGGGACGCGATGAGCGGCATATCGCCGGGATCGTCGGTGAATGGCTCCGAGGTCGAGCGCGCGATGCAGCGCTTGCTCGAACAATTAGAGGACGATCACGACGTCGATATCGACAAGCCCTTCGCGAAACAAGCAAAGAAAGTCCAGGAGGAAATTATTCGCGGCGGCCGGGGACGCGGCGCCTTCGTCGGTCTCGTGCCCTATCTCAAGGAACTCTGGGAAGCGAGCGACGTGAATTCCAGCAGCGAGCTCGACGAGCTGATGACGGAAACCCCTTGTCCCGCCTGCAAAGGCCGGCGGCTCAATCAACGGGCTCAGGCGGTCAAAGTCGAGGGACAAGCGATTTGGCAAGTCACGGAGCTCTCCGTCGACGAAGCAAAAGATTATTTTGATAAGCTCGATCTTTCCCAGTCAAGTAATGGCAACGCGGTACGCGACCAGGCGGTGGCGGATAAAATCTTGCGCGAGATACAGCAGCGGCTGAATTTTTTATCCGAAGTCGGCCTCCCCTATCTGACTCTCGATCGGCGCGCCGAC
>VBKX01000575.1:0-1694 GCA_005879435.1 Deltaproteobacteria bacterium | reverse complement strand
CAATCTGCGCGGTGTCTGTTACATCCTCGACGAACCGACCATCGGCCTTCATCCGCGCGACAACAACATGTTGCTCGGCACCTTGCGCCGGTTGGAAAAATTGGGCAACAGCGTGCTCGTCGTGGAGCACGACGAGGCGACTATTCAGGCGGCTGACTGGATCGTCGATTTGGGACCGGGAGCAGGCGTGCGTGGTGGCAGCGTGGTTTCGATCGGCACCCCGGCTGAAATCAAAAATAATCCGGACTCGCCCACCGGTGTGTATCTACGCTCGGAGAAAAAACGTCTCGGCCCGAAACGCGAGCTGGCCAAAGCCGGCTGGCTGGCGATTCGCGGTGCCAAAGCGCATAATTTGAAAAACATCGATGTCAAAATACCACTCGGCATGTGGACTTGCGTTACTGGTATCTCGGGTTCAGGCAAGAGCACGCTGGTCAGGGAAGTGCTTTATAAAGGTCTAAAGCTTCACCTCGGCCAGTTTGCCGGCCGGCCCGGCGCGCACAAGGAAATCGCCGGTTGGAAAACTCTGGAACGTGTCGTCGAGGTCGACCAAACGCCCATCGGCAAGACGCCGCGCTCGGTGCCGGCGTCGTACGTCGGCCTGCTCGACGAGATCAGAAAACTCTATGCGCTCGCTCCCGAAGCGCGCCTGCGTGGCTACACGCCGAGCCGGTTCTCGTTCAACGTCAAAGGCGGGCGTTGCGAAGCCTGCGACGGTCAAGGCAAGATTCGCAAGGAAATGAGTTTCTTGCCCGATGTGTTCATCGACTGCGAGGAGTGCGGCGGTGAGCGCTTTAACGAAGAAACCTTGAGTATCCGTTTCAACGACAAAAGCATCGGCGACGTTTTCCGCATGACGGTCGAAGAAGCCGTGCCGGTCTTTCATGCGTTTCCGAAGATCGCCCGGCCGCTCAAGATTCTCGATGATATCGGCATGGGTTACATCGCGCTTGGGCAAGCGAGCAACACGCTCTCCGGCGGCGAAGCTCAACGCATCAAGCTCGCTTACGAGCTCGGCAAAGAGTCGCACGGCAAGACGCTTTACGTCCTCGACGAGCCGACCACCGGCCTACACTTCATTGACGTCGAAAAGCTGATTCAAATACTTCACCGCCTCGTCGACATGGGCAACACGGTGATCACCATCGAGCATAATCTCGATATCGTCAAAGACGCTGACTATCTTGTCGATCTGGGCCCCGAGGGCGGCGAACAAGGCGGGAAAGTCGTTGCCTACGGCTCGCCTTTCGAAGTCGCCCAGGACGGCAAACGCTCTCACACCGCGCGTTTCCTGCGCGAATATTTGAACAACGGCGTAGCGCGGCCCGCGCGCGCCGCGCCACCGCAACAGGCCCTCGCTTAAATTGGCTACGCCGCTTTTTAGCATGCTCCGATCCGGCATCCGCCTGCGCTGCCCGCGCTGCGGCATCGGGCGGCTTTACGCAAAGCCATTCAAGATGTTTGACGATTGCCCGACCTGCAATCTCAGGTTCGAGCGCGAGCAGGGCTACTTCATCGGCGCGATGTACATCAACTATGCCGCGACGGTGGCGATCGCCGTTCCCGGATATTTACTGTTGGACGCGTTCACGAGCCTGACGATCAACTACCAACTCGCCCTCTGGGTGCCGTTTGCGGTTATTTTTCCATTGCTCTTTTTTCACCACGCCAGAAGTCTCTGGCTTGTCCTCGAT
>VBKX01000574.1 GCA_005879435.1 Deltaproteobacteria bacterium | reverse complement strand
ATCGTATTTCGGATAGAGCCGTGCTTCTTCGGCGAACCACGGCAGTGCCATCGCAATGCTTGGCGCAGACTGAAGACCGACAAGTTTTTCCGCGGCAAGTATTACTGAAGCCCGCGCCGAGAGGATAATCAAATTGAGAGCCATCACCGCAAACCGAATTCGTTTGCCTTTCATGGGAGCCTCCGTCACTTCGCATGCGACCGAGATTTGCCTGTCATATTTGAATTGCGCCGCCCGCGTCATCCGACGCAACTCCGTGATCCGGGATTTCTACAATCGTCTGAGGGCTAAACAGAAAACCGTTCAAAGTCGCTCTGGTCGCTGGCATGCAAAAGCTGCTCACGATTCTCAATGCCCTGATCAAACATAAAACTCTTTGGTCTGAATCTATTCTTCAGACCGCTTATTTTGAAGACGGTTGCTACAGATTTTCAGGATATTAATGTGCGGGGAAAAATCCATCGACAGTGGTCATCCGACTCTCGCCTTACGCCTTACTTTTTACCCAGCTGCTTAATAAACCCCGACGACTCCATCTCTTGAACAAAGCTTTGGTCGACGAAGCTTTTCGGATCGGCGGCCGCGGCTTTGGGATTTTTCGGCGCCATGTCGTCGAGCAGCGTTTTGATACCGGCGGGATCGGGATAAGGCACATCCAACAATACTGAAGTGTAGTTCCTGTAGGTCCGTTCGAGACCTTCCGGATCGTTAAACTTGGTGTACTTACCGATGATTGCTTTCGTCGTTTCTTTTTCGGCTTTGATGTAGTGGATCGCTTCGGTGATGGCGCGCGCGAATCGCGCCACGATCGGGCGCTTGGCTTTGATGATCGCCTCCCGGGTCACTATGCCGTTGCCGTGCAGGGGAATTTTGAGCGTTGCCATATTAACCAGATCGCGGAAACCCAGCCGCTCAGCTTCTTTGATAAACGGTTCGTTCATAATGGTAAATTGAGAGATTCCTTTGGATATGGCCGCCAAGCGCTCCGGATTTCCTCCAGCTGGGACAATGCGCACGTCCTTATCCGGATCGATGCCAAGGCGTCTGAGCGAGAGACGCAGGCCCATCTCCGAGATGCTGCCGAAACGATTGACCGAGCCGATCTTGCCTTTCAATTGCTCCGGGCTGGTAATGTTCGCCGCACTGATAATGTGATCGATAAAAGTCGGGATGATCGACAGGACCATTACAGCGTCAACCCCGCCGAGCCGTGGATTGACGACGTTGGGCGCGGACGTGACGACAATATCGAGATCGCCGGCCACCAGCGCCTGCATCGCCGGCGGACCGGCGCCGAAAAAAATCGACTCAACAGCTAACCCCTGCTTAGCTAGGAGTCCTTTTTCTTGCGCTACCCAGAGTGGCGTGTGCGATGCCGTCATTGCCGCCCAGCCGACGCGAACCCGATCCTGGGCCAAGCTTGTCGAGGCAACGACTAGGAGAAACAGAAGTGCCAAGGCTCTGATCAAAAGTTTTGACATATTCACCTACCTCTTCCCATCACTCCAACACTCCACTACTCCATCACTCAAATCCCCATTTCCCTCACTTCACGATCGCGTAGCAATAAGAATCGCGCGGCTCCTGGCTCAAATTGGGATGAACCGACCAGCGGCGCAGGATCCCTTCGCGTTCCATGCCGCCTTTTTCCATAACGCGGGCGGAAGCGAGGTTGTCGATGTCACACACGGCCCAGATGCGAAAGATGTCTTTTTGTTTGAGCGCCCACGCCACCAATCCTTTGAGGGCTTCGGTCATATATCCGCGGCCCCAGTAGGCGCGCCCCAGAACGTAACCGAGCTCCCATTTTTCTCCGCTCACTCTTGCGATCATCATGCCGATCACTTGCTTGTCTTCGTTTCGTTCGATGACCCAGTGAAACGCCTTGCCGATGTCCCAGGCGAGCTGGCACATGCGCATGTACTCGCGCGTCTCTTCAAGGTCTCTGTGCGCGCGCCAGCTGACGTACTTGGTGACTTCCGGATCTTGGGCGTACTGGCGAAAAATCGCCTCAGCATCGCCCAATTTTGCTTTTCTCAGTCGTAAGCGTTCAGTCTTGAGATTCTTGGGTGGGTTTATCACTCTAGGAGGATCCATCTGACATGATCGCCGCGTTTAGGGTCACGTGGAAAAATATTCAAGAGACCGCGCGCGGGACGATCGAGAATCACGTAACCCGTCCGTAACGAAGGAAACGGTTTGAACGTTTTGAACAGCCTGACTGACGGAGGTGAATCCTACCGTCCGTCAATTTCTTTCAATGCCGCGCGCAGATAACTTTGGTCGACGAACTTGGCCGGATTGGGTGGCGTCTTTATCTGATTCTGTTCCGCGTAGATTTGCGCGACAATGCCGAGTCCGTCGAGGGTCACGTCACCAACCGGACTCCACAATCCCTTTTCGGTGTAGAAGTCCCACCCTTTGCGCGCGTATTCGCGCTTGAGGCCCATCTCCTTGGCGAGCAAATCCGTGGCTGCTTCTTTGTTCGCGTAAATCCAGCGTGCCGCCAGCGCGACCGACTTCATGAAGCGCACGACAACAGCGCGATTCTTTTCCGCCCAGGGCCGAAGCACCGAGTAGACCGAGAGTTGATAGTGCGGGATCACCTGCTCTTCGGCCACGTAATTTACCGGTAGCGACAGCGGCGCTGCGGCGATCTGGCCCGAAGCTAACGCCGCTAGCGCCTGTGGCGTTCCGCCGACGTTGATCAATTTGTAATCGCGCGGATACTCCAATCCCTTGGCCTTGAGCACGCGCCGGAAAGCGAACGCAGTCCCGGCAGTGAGGCTGTTGGCGCCGAGCGTGGCGCCGCGCAGATCGTCATAGGTTTTATAATTCTTGCCGGCCATGATCGACTGGCTGAGGCCATTGATGATGCCGCCGATAATCACCATGTCCAAGCCGCGGTCAAAGGCGGCGATCGGCGCATCGGACGATGCGCCGGAAACTTGCAGCGATCCGGCGGCTAGGGCCTGAGTGGAAACATCCGATCCACGGATCAAAAGAACCTCGACGTCGAGCTTTTGTTGATTAAAAAATCCCTGCTTCGACGCCACCCAGACCGGGCCGAAGCCGAACGTTTTTGCCACTACGCTGGCGCGGAGTTTAACGGTTTCTTGGGCGTGGATGATTGGAGCTTGGCTAACGAGTGCTATTAAAAGCGCAAGGGAGCCGAGCAATCCGAACATGAGTTCTCCCAATATGAGCGAGAAATTTACTGAGCCGCTGTCCTCTTGTCATCCTGAGGCAAAGCCGAAGGATCTCGCCTCATACAACCGGTGATTCGGTCGGGATTCTTCACTGTCGTTCAGAATGACACCGCGGCCAGTTTCACGATCGCGACACAGCTTCTTGAAGAGCGAAAAACACTTGTTCGGCACTCCGCTCACATAAAGCGCTAGGTTTTCTACAACGAATCTACTTCCCAAGCGTCACCCGCGTCGCTACGTCAAGATTTCTTCCTGGCGCCATTGCTCGATGGTCGCTCGGTCAT
>VBKX01000573.1 GCA_005879435.1 Deltaproteobacteria bacterium | reverse complement strand
ATCCAGTACCGCCGCAGCATTTCGCCGGCCGGCTTGCCACGACCGACTTGGGTTAGCATTTCATTTTCTTCGCGTGTAAGCATATTAACTCCCTCGCTGCTCCGCGTTCAAAGTTTAAGGTTCACGGCTCAGCTACTTCCGGACAAACTTTGACCTTTGAACCTCGAATCTGGAACATTGAACGGCAATCTCTTTACTTCCCTTTCTCCGCCGTAGCCATGATCTCTTTGGCCAGATCGAAGATGGGCTTCATGTCACCGTACTCAGGCTTTACAACATCGAAATACTTCACTCCCGCTTGCAGCCGGTTATCGGGCGGAATGTCATCCTTGGGAATATCGATGCGCCGCGAGTTGGCGGGGTCGTCCACGTCGCCAAGCTTTTGCAGCGCCATCTGTCCTTTGCGCGAAAGAAACCAGTTAATGAAAACCTTGGCGGCGTTCGGATGCGGCGCCTGGTTCATATAGGCCATAGATCCGCCGCCCGCTGAGAAGCTCGATCCTTCCTTCCACCTGTTGGTATCGAAATCTTCCACCGGCAAACCTTGGTTCTTGGCGCGCATGGAATCCTTGCAGCCCATGCAAATAGCAAACTTCCCCTGCGCCAGCCAGTCGGTCATCTGGCGAAAATTTTTCGCGTAGGTAATATCCATGCCGCCGAAAAACTTCTTCAGGTATTCGGGACCGATCTCGGGACTATAGTAGTAAAACTGCATCGTCGCGCCCAGGCCCGTGTCGCGCGGGTCGAGGGAAACGATTTTGCCTTTCCACTTGGGATTGACGGTATCCCAGTAGGATTTGAATTCTTTCGGGTCGACCATCTTCGTGTTGTAGGCGAGCTGCGCGTTGCTCGCGCTGCCGATGAACGAGAAAATATATTTCCCTTCCGGGTCGGCGTAACGGTGCTCGTTGCCGTACCACTTCGAGGTATCCGTGACCTCCGGAAGAATCAGCAACGGCTTGAGCGGATTGAGAGCTTTACCCTTGTAAAGCGTGTTGTACAAGCTGTTTGTCCCACCGCTGTACACATCGGCGATGAATCTGCCCGCGCGCCGCTCGGCCATCAACCGACTCGTCAGTTCGCTGCCGCGTCCCGTAACCGATACGACGTTGATGCCGGGAAAGTCGCGCTTGAAATCGTGCAACAGGCCTTCGTAGCGATAGATGTAGATGGTGACCTGACCTTCTTTTTTAGCGGCCGCGAGCGTTTGCTCCCAGTCTTTTTTCCAATCGGCTTGTGCCGCGTTAGCGGCCTCTGTCGATGCGAAGGCACTCGCAACGGCAAGCAGCGCAAACAACAGTTTCGCTGCTTTTGAAAAACCGCTCATCGATTCTCCCGAATTTCTCGTCTAATGTTTGTCGACATCGACCCGCCTGAAGCATTTGGATATTTCCTCATAGAAAGAGTGAAGTCAACCCAAAATCCGCAAGTCTGGCGCAGCAATCCTTAATGGTTAAACAATGAATCTATTTATATAAATCGTCGATAAATCCCGCGTTATCCAAACGCCTCAGATAGTGCAGATCCCACAACGCCATCGGGCTCTGCTCTTCCGTCTCGGGATTTTTCAAGCAGCAAAGTCGGTAAGCGTTCGCCACCGCTTCATGATCCGGATAAGGTTTTGGCAGCAGCTTCGATACGCTTCGGTATTGGACGCTTTTG
>VBKX01000572.1 GCA_005879435.1 Deltaproteobacteria bacterium | reverse complement strand
TTTCGGCGCTGGCGCACGTAGAGGCTCAATTGCAGCAAATAAATCCGCGCTCGCGCCGTTGTCATGGGAATTGAATAGAAATGCTGCATCTCCGGCGAGAGAAATAAATCCCGAACGCAGTCACCTAGCTTTTGCCGCCACTCCTGTGGTTTCATGAAAATTCCTCCTCGCCTTCACTCTTGCTGACTCCATGACGTCCCATTTTTGCGCGTCCAAAAAAGCCGTCGCGCGGAAAAACCATCATGAAATTTGTCGTCACGTTAGATTTTTAGCACTAGCCGATCCGAAGAAGCAATGTCAAGCAGCGCCGGCGTTGCGCCGATACGAACTGATCGGAGCGATCCGATTAATGTGGAATCAAGAGTTTGTCCGGGTGCTGACTCTTGACCGGGGAAACAGTCATGACCCGGCCTGACAGCACAGTGGTGACGTCGATCCGCTACGGGTCAAAAGTTATGCGATGAACAGGCGCTCGATGAGCACCGCGAAGCTTTCTTCGAGGCAAAAGCGAATGGCTATCAATGGATCTGCCGGTCCTCTGTGGGAGCGGGTAGGTAGCGCAGTAGAACGGTCTGCAACTCCTGGATGGAAACCGGTTTGAGGATAACTTCGTGAGCGCCGTTTTTGATCGCGGCTTCGCGGTGTTTGTCGGCCATCCAGGCAGTACAAATAATAATCGGGACGTCTTTTGTAACCGTGCTTTCGCGCAGACAGGCGGTCGCTTCGATCCCGCTCATGCTTGGCATGCCGAGATCCATAAAAATCAGATCGGGTTTTTCCTTCAACGCCTTCTGCACGCCAATTTCGCCATCGTCCGCCTCGACGACCTGAAAGCCTAAATGGCGGATAATCATAGCGAAGAGCTCGCGGCAATCGGTGTTATCTTCGATCACTAAAACTTTGTAGGCCATAGGGTCACTTTGTTAAGCAGAGGTCGTGCCAACCATATTAAGACTTTGGGTGCTTGGAATTAGTAGGAATCTCGTAAGGCAACGACGCTCATTGACGCCGCCGCTGTCAGATCACGGCATGACAAATTGACACAAAAAGGCAATCCCAACCTCCCCAAAAGGAAGGACGATTCCACAATCCGGCAAGGCTTGGCGAAACTTCGGAGAGGGGCTGACAAGCCCGTGTCTCCGTCTTGACAGTCTGGTTGTTGAAAAATTGCCCGGCAGAGCCTAGTTAAAAATGTGACTTCGGTTCGTCCCCGCTATATTCCGCTCCCTTCGCAGGACACTCCGCAATCGGGGCGCTTGATCCTGCGCGATGGCTCGACCGCGGCGATTCGCGTTGCTCAACCGAGCGACAAAGCGGCGATGAAGAAATTTTTTACCTCGCTCTCCGACGAATCCAAACGCCACCGCTTCTTCGGGTCCGCTCTGCCGAATGATGAATTGATTCAGTCGTTTTGCGACCCGTCGACCCCTCGCACCAGATTGACCCTGATCGTAACGCGCTTATCGGGCAGAGCCACGCGCATCGTCGCAGCTGGAACTTCAGGGCAAAGGCCTTGGCACATTGTTACTCGAAAGGCTCGCGCTAATCGCTGTGCGCCACGGCTTCCAGCGCTTCTGGGCGCTCACGATGGCGGAAAATAGACCGATGCTCGATGTGTTTCGCGCCTGCGGTTTTGAAAGCAGCTCACGCTTCGATAGCGGCTACGTGGAGATCGATCTTTCCGTGGTTCCGAGCGAATCGAGCGTTGCCCGCGCCGAACTGCGCGATCGAGTCGCGACCAACGCTTCGCTCCGTCCGTTCTTTCAACCGTCGTCCGTAGCCGTGGTGGGGGCATCGCGCAATCCGGACAATATCGGCACGCGAATACTAAAAGCCATTCTCAGCGCGGGCTTTAAAGGTCCGGTCTATCCGGTAAATCCCAAGGCCGACTCGCTTTCCAAGCTAAAAGCTTATCCGAGCTTGCCCGCTTTGCCCGAGACCCCCGATCTCGTTGTCGTTGCCGTTCCTGCCGATGGGGTCAATTCGGTGATCGATGACTGCGCCGCGCGCGGCGCGCGGGCGGCGATCGTCATCACCGCCGGGTTCGCTGAGGTCGGCGCCGAAGGCCGGGAGCGCCAACAGCAGCTTCTCGAAAAAATTCGCGGTCACGGCATGCGCATGATCGGACCCAACTGTCTGGGAATTCTCAACACCGATCCACGGGTCCGTTTGAATGCGTCTTTCGCTCCGGACTTTCCACCGGAGGGCAACGTTGCTTTCTGCTCGCAAAGCGGCGCCCTTGGCTTGGCCGTCATCTCGCTGGCGCGAGAGCGCGGGCTGGGCCTTGCAAGCTTCGTCAGCGTCGGCAATAAGGCCGATATCTCCGGCAACGATTTGCTCCAGTACTGGGAAGAAGACCCACGCATTCGGGTGATTCTGCTTTATTTGGAATCGTTCGGAAATCCACGCCGGTTCGCGCGCATCGCCAAACGAGTCGGCCGTTACAAACCGATCGTCGTGGTAAAGGCCGGCCGCACCGGCGCAGGACGGCGCGCGGCGGGTTCGCATACCGCCGCTTTAGCCGCCGACGACGTCGCCACCGTCGCGCTGTTTCATCAAACCGGCGTCATTCGCGCCGACACCTTGGGCGAGATGTTCGATCTCGCCGCCGCGCTAAGCAGCCAACCGTTGCCGAAGGGTCGGCGCGTGGCAGTGCTGACCAACGCCGGCGGGCTCGGTATTCTTTGCGCCGACGCTTGTGAAGCAAATGGGCTCGCCGTCCAGGAGCTTGGCGATGAAACCCAGCGGCGCTTAAGAGAGTTTTTGCCGCCGGCAGCGAGCGTCGGGAATCCTGTGGACATGATCGCTTCTGCCGACGCCGAGGATTATCGCCGGGCCGTCGATATTTTGCTCTGCGCAGAGGAAGTCGACGCTCTAATCGTTCTCACCATTAACGTCGGGCTTGCCGATATCGCGGCGATCTATCGCCGCGTTCACTCCGCCTTCCGCGTGGCGCGGGCAAAAATAGGCGAGAAACCCGTGTTCACTTGCATCATGGATGGAGCGAAAGCGCCGAAGACCGCGGCAACCAGCGACGAGACGCTGCCCAACTACGCCTTCCCAGAAGACGCCGCCCGAGTCTTGGGTAAAATGGCGCGCTACGCCGAATGGCGCGATCGGCCCGAGGGCATCATTCTCGACTTCGATGATATTCGACCGCAAGAAGCCCGCTTGATCTGCGGCAACGCCCGTCGAGAGCATGGCGCCACCTGGCTGTCGGGCGAAGAGACGCGTAAAGTGCTCTGCGCTTTCGCGTTACCGGTGCCACCCGGCGGTATTTGTACAACCGCAGACGAAGCGGCGAAAGTGGCCGCGCAAATCGGTTTCCCCGTGGCGCTCAAAATCGCTTCGCGCACGATCGTGCACAAAACCGAATTCGGTGGCGTGCGGTTGAATCTCGACAGCGAAACCGCCGTGCGCCAGGCGTTCGGCGAAATTCAGCAACGGATCACGCAGGA
>VBKX01000097.1:516-3846 GCA_005879435.1 Deltaproteobacteria bacterium | reverse complement strand
TGATCGAAAGCGGTTACCAGGTCTGGACGACGCCGTTCGGCTACTTCTGCGAGTGGGATTTGAGCGTCTACGGGGAAAGCCTGGCGAAAGTCTGGAAAGAAATTTATTGACCCAAAGCGCGAGTTTCCGTTACCCTTGCTGCTCCGTCCGACGTCGCACGAAATAATTAACGTTTATCCAAAGCATGTTATAATCATTGCGATCGAGTAAAGTATAGGAGGCCCCAGATGATCCGATTCGAGTTTCGCGTTACCTCATGGGCGCTTGTCGCGTTGATCGCGCTGGCTTCATTCGGGTGCAAAAACGAAGAAAAACCTCAACAACCGAAGGATCTCCCCGATCTCAACGAACAAGCTCGACCCTACGTAACCACGGAAAATACCAAAGTCCGCGCTGGCCCAGGGCAGCAATTTCGCGCCATCGCCGAGATCGGCCGCGATGCCAAAGTGACGGTCGTCGGCAGGGACGGCGATTGGGTGCTGATCGTTTCCAAAAAAGGCAATGCACCCGGCTTTGTTGAAATGGCCACGGTGAGGCCTTCGGCGGCCAGCGACGCTAAGGAAGCTCTCAACCCGCAGCTCGATGGCAAGTATGAAGCACTTACGAACACTCAGGTGAGAAGCGGGCCAGGACTGCATTATCCAGTTGTCGCCGACATCCCCAAGGGAACCAAACTCAATGTTGTCGAGGAGGACAACGGCTGGCTGAAAGTCGAGTCGAAACGCGGCAACAAGCCCGGCTATGTCGAAGCAAATATGGCGAAGCCTGTCAGCGCGCGATGATGGCTGCGCGCCGGCGAACTTTTCAGCGAATTTGATTGACGCCTTGCAGCAACGAAGCCGATTCCGGCAAGGCCCATCGACGCAGCATCTCGGAAACGCGCGATCAAAGCTTTAATAGCTCCGCCGCAGTGCCGCCGAGCATCCTCTCTAGGTTATCAGCCTCGATGGGAAGTTTCCTAATCGCATCGACATAATTTCTTAGTTCCGTCATACCTTTACCGGTATCCGTATTGACCCCGGTGAAGTCCTGCGGATAGTCGCTGGCGAAAATCAAGCGTTCAGGTTTGATCCCCTGCAGCGCGCATTGAAGCGCTGCCAGGCCGCCCTCGAAACCTGCCATGTCGAAATAGATTCCGTCGAAATACTCCGCGAACGGCTTTTGCAACGTTCCGAAACGATATCCCTTGCCGACTAAGCGGTCTTTGACCGCCGCGATACCACCGCCAAAATGGGCCATGACGACCTTGAGATTGGGAAATCGATCGAAGATCCCGCCCGCGATCAATCTCGTCGTGGCAACCGTCAAATCCACCTCGCGGCCGAGCACGCGAGGCAAATCATAATCTTTCAAATGCTCGTAGCCCATCGGCACTAATGCGGGATGAACAAACACCGGCACGTCCAGTTTGCAGACCGTTTCATAGAAATCGTAGAACTGCGGAGAATCGAGCGACAGCCCGCTGACTTGAGAAGTAATCGTCACGCCGCGCAACCCAAGATCGTTAATCGCGCGGCGCAGCTCATCCAGCGCCGGCTTGCCGTCCAGTAACGGCGCTTGGGCCAAACCGACAAAGCTGCGCGGGTACTTTTTTTTGAACCGCTGCCAGATCATCGTTGATGAAACGGCACTCTTCCAGCGGCGCGGACCAACCGAGAAGACATGATAGGACGGAGACACCGATGCCGGCTTCCGCCATATCGTCAAGCTGGAGAGCCAAATCATAGAGCCGCTGGATCAGAAAAACGTTGCGGGTCAAGCGGTTACAAAAATCGCCAAGGTTCACGAATTTGTTCGCAATGTCCTCCGGCGATGCGGCAAATTATACCCTTCCAAGTAGAAACCAATCGATATATAAGCAATTCGGGCAATCAAGGGTGGTCTTCTACCTTGGCATATATTTGGCGACGTTGGATAATTAACCTCGTATAAATATCGATTAGGAGACGACGATGCAAAGCCTGTTTGTTTGGATCGTAATGTTTGCCGGAGCGGTGGTCGCTTTACTGGCCTTTTTTTGGTCGCGTCGGAAAGACAGCTTAAAAATAAGCGGCGCGAGATCGAGAACTTGCTCGCCAAATTGGAAGAAGCTCCGCAGGGAAATGCGCCGGCACAAGCGATTGCGCCGCAGCAGGACAATTCCGCGCCATTGGCGGAGTTGCGCGCGGCCAATCAGGACCTCCAGAGTCAGATCGCTGGGCTCTCCGGCAAGCTGGAATTGAGCCGTAGAACCATTGCAGAGTTGGAGGCGACGCAGCAAAGCAACGCCGGTGAACAGGATGACGCGCGACAACTCCGCGCGTCCAACGATCAATTGAAAATGGAATTGAACGAACTACGCAGCCGGTTGCAGCCCAGCGAAGCTCAACCCCGAGACTCGGTCGGAGCGCAGCAGGACACTAGCCAACAGCTGTTGGCCCACGCACAAAGCGAAATTGCCGAGCTCCGACAAAAGCTCGACGACAGCCAGGGAAAAATTCGCGGGCTCGAAACGGCTCAACGGAATGCCGTCAACGTCGAAGCACTAGAAGCGAAACATCTCGAAGAACGCCAACGCTTGCAGGCGCGCATGGCCGAAATGGATAACGAGATTTCAGCCGGCCGCGAAAAACTTCGCGAACTGGACACGCTGCGCGCCCGTTGCGCTGAATCTGAACAAGCTCAACAAGCCCTGCGCGACGAGCTTCGCCGCCGCGAAGAGGAGATTCCTCGCTGGCAAGCGCGCATCGCGGAGGCGGAGGCGCATCGACAGCAGCTCATCGCGCTGCACAAGCCCTATAGTGAACTGCTCTCTAAGCAAGTTTCGGTCGCCGAAAAACAGCGCGAGCTTCAGGAGGATTTAGAAGCCTTCGCTCGGCTTATGGCCGCGCCCGCCGAAGCGCTCCAAACAATGACCTCATTCACGAGCGGGATTCCGAACGAGCCGACGGCGGCACAAAGCTCTGCTCGGACAGGGGAGAAGGAGCAACCCGCGGCTGCCGCACAACCCGAGCCAAAACGCACTCGCCGGTTCGGCATTTTTCCGGTGGTGATTTTGTTGTTGGCCGCAGGAGCATTTGGCGCATGGTACGTTGGCTTGGACTCCTCTGAATCGACGGTACCCACGGTTACTGCCAGCGCTCGATCGCAAATGACTAGTGTTCCGGAGCAGCCGAGACATGAAATTCCGCCCGCCATTCAGGCCGCCGCCGTCGCACCCGTGGTGGCGCTGGCGACGTGAGCGGTGAAAGACACGGTCCGACCCGCCGTCAGAGCAAATCGCGAAAGCGCAAACTTTCCTCCCCCGGTAACGCTGCCATCAAGAGTCGCAGGCACCTACGAAATTACCCG
>VBKX01000097.1:0-484 GCA_005879435.1 Deltaproteobacteria bacterium | reverse complement strand
CCGCGACGGCTGGTTGGAAATCCACTCGAAGCACGGCCGTCCACCAGGATTTATTCGCACCGAAGTCGCCGCTCGCGTCGCCGCACAAAATTGATTTAAGTCCCAGCCGATCCACGCTTCCTCCAACCAGAGCAAGCAAAGCAATAGGTTTTCGGGCATCGAGTTTCGCACTCCAATTTCAAAGCGAGTTTGTGCCATAGCGCTTGAAGTCTCGCCTGACTCAGACATGAGATTTAACGAAGGCCTACTCAAATCAACTTTTTCATCAACGCGTGGAGTGTTTTGTTCTTGCGAATCTCCCGGCGCAAACCGGCGAGATGAGAATCGCTCACGATCAGCGGCCCGCCCTGAAACACGCCATCGTGGTAATGGCAAAAGCGAAGCGATTTCGCTCCCGAATCGAAGGACAGCAGCTGGATCGACGGCTCGTGATATTGGGTTATCGAACGCGCCTCTTCGGTGATCCATCCACCGCCCCAGTGTA
>VBKX01000571.1 GCA_005879435.1 Deltaproteobacteria bacterium | reverse complement strand
CGCAGCCTTGAGCCCAACCGAAGCAAGGGCGATCGTCCCCAACATCACGTCGTTCGATCTCGGCGATCCGCCAGTTGATTACGACAGCGTGCTAAACCGCTTGGCGCGCGAACGAAAATATCAGCGGGTCTATTTCGTTACTGATCATCCTGCCAGCGGCCAGGCCACCGTCGTACGTGTCATTTCAGTCGGACAACCAAAATCAAATCTGGCTGTCACCACCTTCGAGATTCACCGTTCTTCGCTTGTCAACGCGCGCTTAGAAGCCAGCGTGGCTGTGACCAATTATTCGCCCCGGGACGAAAAGATCTCAATCGTTCTCAAGGGAGGCGGCACAAGGCTGGCGAGCCGCGAACTCGTGGTCGCCGGCGAGAAGACGGCCACGGCGACGTTTGACGGACGGCGCGCCCGCATCGCGCAATCTGCACATCCTTGCGATCACGCCGCGCCCGCAGTCAGTAAACAGTTTAAAATCCATCCCGGGTGTCAGCGTTGATGTCATTAACCCCGCCGCGTACGAAAAGTCCGAGCGCACCGGCTACGGTTTGGAGATATTCCATTTTGCTGCGCCTGGCGCGCTGCCGGAGAATCCAGCGCTCTTCATTCTGCCGCCCGAGAGCAGCCCTCTTGTTGACCTCGGCGCACCGATTAGCAATGTGCAGATTTCCAGCTGGCGCGAACCGCATGCGTTAACTCGATACATCAATTTTAGTCTGTTTCGCCCGACCTATGCCCGTCCTTTGAAGCCACAAACTGCCGGTGACGTAATTATCGAAACCCCGGGCGGCGCTCTGGCTTTCGCGGTAGAACGGCAAGGCGCGCGTTACCTAGCTCTGGGCTTCGATCCTCTGCCCTATCTGGGACGTGAGAACCTACCGATGTCGATTTTTACATTGAATTTTCTCGATTGGTTTTTTGAAAGCGGCGTCTCGAGAGGGCAGGCTACCGGAGAGCCAATTCCCCTGGGCGCGCTGCAACCTGGTGACTTTCTTATCGCGCCTGCGGGCAACAAAGTAGCGCTGAAACCGGGAAGTGTAAATTTCTTGGAAACCTTTCAGCAGGGAATTTATCAGCGCCAGCGCGGCCGCGAGATTGACGTCTATGCGCGTAATTTAGCGGATACAAATGAGTCCGATCTGCGAACGCCGTCGCCGATCGAACTCCATGACACAAGCAAGAGCTCAGGCAGCGCGTCGACATTGTTTACTTTCTGGCCCTATCTCCTACTAGCCTCGCTCTTGCTGTTTTTTATCGAGTGGTTCATCAACCCGCGCATGAGTTCGAGCAATCTCCGCCGCTTTTCCGGCCGCCCGGTGTCAATTCGATGAAAACTCTGCTCACCCATATCACCTTTGCCAAACCGTATTTTCTCTGGCTCATGCTCGCTTTGCCGCTTCTTTGGTTTCGCTTCCGCGACCGTCGCTTGCCGGTGCTGATCGCCCGGACGATTATTCTGGCGCTGGTGATCTTCACGCTCGCCGATCCGCAATCCACGAGCAAGGAATCACGCGACCAGGAGCGGCTTTTCGCTTACGACGTGTCAGACAGCATCCCGCCTGCGATGCGGGATTGGATGAAAAAGTCGACCGGCATCATGCCGTCAACCAGCCACAACGATCGTGTCTTCGTTTTTGGCGCGTCCGCGCTCGAAGCAGCCAACTGGCGTGAGTTGTTGGATCAGGATAATTCCAAAACCGCCACCACAGAGCCGTCGAAGACCAATTTGGAGAATCTTTTCAACCAGATTTTGACGCTCCCGGCCGCGCCGCGGAGTCTCTACTTGTTTACCGACGGCTGGGAAAACCAAGGAAATGCCGAGCGACTTTTGCCGGCACTCGCAGCCGCCGGCATTAAGGTTTACCCGATGCTGCCAACGGAGCGTCCGGCGATCGCCAACGTCGCGGTCGCAAAACTGATGGCACCGACCGAGGGGAATAGCGGCGAAAGCGTAAACTTGAAAGCCGTGCTCGATAATCAGAACAACCGCCCGGTTGAAGGCACTCTGACGCTCACACGCAATGGCCAAGTCATTAAGACGGACGCGGTGAAATTGAATCCGGGAAGTCAAACCTTCGCGTACCAAACGACCCCGGGAGACAGTCCGCTGACCTCTTTTCAAGCGAGCTTTTCAGCCCGTGACGCGCGCACCGACCGCTATCCGTCCGACAATCACGCTGTCGCATGGGTGACCACACGAGCTAAAAGCAAGGTTTTGCTCGTCAACGGCCAGAGCGGCGCAGGTCGCTACTTGGAAGAAATAATTAAACGACAAGGACTTGAGGTTACCGTACGCCGGCCGGAAACCGCACCGGCGCCGACCGGTTACAAGATCGTAATCTTTAACAATGCCGAGCGTGACCGTTTCGCCTCCGGATATCTAGCCTCGATCGAACGACATACCGCCGAAGGTAATGGATTTATAATGCTCGGCGCCGACGCCAGCTTTGCCCCGGCGAGTTATCGCCAAACGCCCATCGAAAATATTCTACCGGTGGAGCCAAAAGAGCCGCCAAAGCGACAAGAGAAAAACCGCGCGGTTGTCTTAGTGGTTGATAAGTCAGGTAGTATGCGCGACGACAACCGGATCATTTACGCCAAAGAGGCTGCCAAAGCCGTAGCACGGCAGTTGCGTGATATCGATCTGCTAGGAGTGGTCGGTTTCGATGACAGTCCCTTCGTGGTGGTCTACTTGGAAACCATGGCGCGACTGCGCGGCGTCGTCGACGCTCAAATCGATCGTCTCAAGCCTGGCGGCCAAACGTACTTTTTGCCCGCGCTGCTGGAAGCCAAACGCCAACTGGAACGGACCAACGCGTCAAGCAAGCACATCATTCTGTTAAGCGACGGAGTTACGCGCGGCAGCCAGGGCGAATTGGTCGATCTGGTCGGCATGATGAAAAACGACCTTAAGATCACTGTCTCCGCCGTGGCCCTCAGTTCGGAGGCGGATGTGCGCATCATGAAGCGAATCAGTCAATATGGCGGCGGTCTATTTCACCATGTCACGGACCCGTCGACTCTGCCTCAGATTGTCCTGGAGCAACTCCAAGATAAAACTAAGGACGAACCGGAAAAGGAAGGGCCATGGACACCGATCCAAGAGCGGGGTTCGGAGCTACTCGCCGGGTTCGGCGTACGAACCTATCCATCCGTGCTTGGTTTCATGGACACTGAACTCAAGAAAAATGCTCACCAGGACTTAACGATTGCCCGATCCGACCGCCGCTGGCCGCTAATGGCCTCCTGGCGGTACGGAAGAGGAAAATCCATTGCCCTGACAACCGATTTAGAGGGTCGCTGGAGTCGGAACTGGATTCAATGGAGCGGTTTACAAAGCTTCTGGGGCCATCTTTTGGATTGGCTGAATCCGCCGGAAGAGAACCTAATCCCAGCGCACGACATCAGGGTCAGTTACTCTGAAAACCGCACGGTCCTAGATCTATCGATCTACGACGAGGCCAGCGCTAACAGCCACTACCGATTCGCTATTAATGGAAACCCAACGAAAGCGCAGGGATATTTGACGAAATTAGCGCCCGGGCATTATCAAGCCGTCTTACCCATATCGCAACAGGGTGATTATCGGATTGATCTGGCGGAGGAGCGAGGTGGGCGTAGAATTCCATTTCCAGCCGTGGGATATACTCTCGCCTACGATTTGAATAGTGAGATACCGCGGTCGGAATTCAATAACCGTCTATTGTCTCGCATAGCGGAGGCTACTGGCGGTGAGATCAATCCACAGTCGGTGCGGGCACACTTACGTACCCATCAAACAGCCTTTCATCATTCTTGCGTTCTGCCTGTTTCTTTTCGAGGTGGTGTTGCGAAAGTTTGCCTTTTCCGAGCCCGATTGAGGACTTTCCACGGTTCCGAAGAAACTCCATGGTTTCCTAATTCCTCGGTTTTTCGTTTGACAGGCCCGGCGAAACGATTTATTAGATGTAATCTTTGTTGACTATGCAGCCAGCGATATCCATCCCTCGGAGCAGCATCCCAGCGCATCAAAAGATTGCGCCAAAACCACTTATTATCGCCGGTCATATCAGGAAGTTAACCTGGCTTGCGACTTTCATCGCAGTCCTTATTATAAACTTGGTTCAGGCCCATGCCGCAAAGCAGAAAACTGTCCGCAAGGACGCTCCAAAAGGCAAATCTAATCCTGTAACCGTTCCTGTTCGCAAAGCTGAAAACTCCCCAACGCCCAAAGTCTTGCTTCCCTCACCGTTTTCCCAGCCGTTAGACTCCCCGGATAAGTGGGAGCACATAACGCACCGCGTTCGTACCGGCGAGACGATCTCCGATATGCTCGGTCGGTACGGTCTCCAAACGGGGGAAAAACAACAGTGGGCTAGGTCCATGACACGAGATCTCGGTCGGCAGGTCTTGCCGACAGGAAGAGAAGTTCATCTCTATTTTTCCAAGCCGATATTTTTACGTCGAAACCGAGTTGCTCCGGGGCCGCTAAAAGCTATGGAAGTGGATCAAGACGATGCGTCGACTTTGACTTGGGAAAAAGGGATACGGGGCATTCTCTTCCAGAAACGCGAAAAGCCCTATGACGTCGAAGTAAAAACGGTTAGCGGATCGGTTGATACCTCGCTGTTTGAAGATGCACACAGGGCCGGAATCCAACCCGCTCTGCTTTCCCAACTTGCTGACATCTTTACTTGGGACATTGATATCGAGAAGGAAATTCATAAAGGCGATACGTACAAGATTCTTTACGAACAACGCAGCCGCAAGGGTCAGGAAACCAAATCAGCGCTTCGCATCTTAGCGGCTGAGCTCATCAATGCCGGCCAAAAACTAACCGCGGTCTATTTCGAAAAACAGAAGGGGCAGGGAAACTACTATAACCTCGAAGGGCGCAGCCTGGCGCGCTCTTTCTTGCGCTTTCCATTAGAATTTACCAGCATTACATCGCATTTCACGGACTCGCGATTCCATCCGATTTTAAAGACGAATTTGCCGCATACCGGGGTCGATTTCGCGGCCCAGCGGGGCACTCCTGTTCGTGCGGTCGGAGACGGCGTGATTAACGACGCAGGTTGGAACGGGTCGTATGGGAAGGCTATCGAGATCAAGCACGACACAACCTATATGAGCCGGTATGCCCATCTCGACAGCTTCGCGGTGGGCATCCATTCCGGCGTAACCGTGACCAAGGGGCAGATTATCGGTTATGTCGGTTCGACCGGCAGAAGCACTGGCCCACATCTTCACTTTGAGTTATATAAAGACCAGCAATTCATCAATCCGCTCAGCGTCGATTTTCCCGCCGAGGATAGTGTTGAACCGGCATTGCAAAAGATCTTTGAAAACCAGACGCAAACGTACCTCGTCGAGCTTTCGACGGCGCCGCAATCTTAGCGGTTACGTTCAAGTTAGCCCCCGTCCAGCCCACAAAATCATACATATCCAGCGCAACGCAGGCCATATTGGCGCGTTGGCATTATCATCGCCCGTACAGTAATAACAATCGTGCACCTTGTGCGCGGGTTTGGAAGTTATTCGGGCATCTCCCGGAGACAAAATCATCTATTTCAAACCGTTTTAAAGAGCGAGCTGTCCTGATTAAATCAGCTAAATCATCACTGTGAGAAAATTGATTCTGCTCCTTGCAAGCGGTGGCGGTATTGGGTTTTCGCCGTTTCTTCCAGGGACTTTAGGAACCCTGGCCGCTATTCCCGTGGCGCTCGCTATAAACGGGCTTGCGGTAGGGCATCCCCTCGCTGCCTTAACAGGTCTAGTCGGGTTGATATTGTTTGCGGTCTGGTTGTCGGATCAAGCGGCAAAAATACTGCGGCTGAAAGACCCGCAAATTATAGTCATAGACGAGATCGCTGGTTTTGCGGTAGCCGCTTTTCTCACCAGTGCGCTCCCAGGTTTAATCGTTGCATTTGTCTTATTCAGATTTTTTGATATTGCAAAAGTGTATCCGGCGTCGAGGTTCGAATCGCTCCCTGGGGGCGCTGGCATCGTCCTGGACGATATCATGGCTGGTCTTTATACTTTTCTCATCGTGCGCGTACTCTCGTACGCGAGCTTGATATGATCCAAACCGCGGTCATTCTGAGTACAGGCGATGAACTCACCACGGGCAAAGTGTGGTCATTACGTCAGGCTTGCGAGTTGGGCGATGTGATCATCGGCACAGGCGGCCTCGGGCCCACGGCCGATGATCTCACCACGGAGCTGGTCGCAGAATTTCTCGGCAGAAAGCTCACCATGAACCACGCCGTCGCCGACGCTCTCAAAAAGCGCTTCGCAGCGCGCGCCATCGCTTGGACGCCGAACAATCTCAAACAGGCTTGTTTTCCTGACGCGGCGATTATCATTCCCAATCCGGTGGGCACCGCGCCCGGGTTCCGAGTAGCAGTGAGCCAAGGCAAAAGTCTCATTTGGCTTTCCGGCGTGCCGCAGGAAATGATCACCATGTTCAATGAAACGGTCATGGCGTGGATCACCACGGAGCGCGGCAAAGACAGTGAAATTTTCTCCTGCACGTTTAAGATCCACGGCCTTACCGAGTCGAAGTTGGACGACCTCGTAAGACCCGTCGATCTCGGATCGCAAGATAAGCTCTCTTTTCGCGCCCATTATCCGGATTTGACCTTACGCTTAACAGCGAGCGGTGGCAAAGCGCAAGAAAAAGACTTCGTCGAGCGCTGTGAACAAATCCGCCGCGTCCTCGGCTCGCATATTTACGCCGAAGGTGACGTGACGCTGGAAGAAAGAGTCGGCCGACTGCTCCTGGAGAAAGACCAGACACTGGCTTTAGCAGAGTCGTGCACCGGTGGCTTGATTAGCCATCGCATTACCCGGATCGCCGGCAGCTCCGCCTACTATTACGGCGGCGCGGTAACCTACTCCAATGAAGCGAAAGTGAAATTTCTCGGAGTCAAGCCGGCAACTTTGGAAAAATATGGCGCGGTCAGCGAGCAAACAGCGCTGGAAATGTCCGCTGGTATCAAGGAGAAAACCGGCGCGAGCGTCGGTCTGAGTGTCACTGGAATCGCGGGACCCAGCGGCGGCAGCCCTGAAAAACCCGTGGGCACGGTTTGGCTCAGCATCGCCCGGCACCAAAGTCACGAAGCCCGGCTCTGCCAATTTCACGGCGAGCGCGAGCGGATTATTCTCGGTACCTCGCAGGCCGCGCTCAACTGGCTGCGTCTCGCCCTTTTAGATTGATTGTGATCCGCGCCTTTATCGCCATCGATCTTGATCCTCAAGTCATCGACACAATATGTCACACAATCGACGGCCTCAGACCACGAATTCCCGGTATCCGGTGGATCTCGAAAGCGAATCTGCATCTCACAGTCAAATTTCTCGGTAACGTCGAAGAAGCGCAAATCGAACCCATCGGCGCGGCGCTTGCTGCCGCGTTTCGCCCCTTTCCGCGCTTCGCCATAAATGCTAAAGGTTTAGGAGTATTTCCCGACTTGAGACGACCGAGAATTTTGTGGGTTGGATTAACGGGCAATGAGTTAGCGCGGCTGGCAACGACGGTCGAGTCAGCGTTGCTGCCGTTGGGTTTTGCGCCGGAGAAAAGAAGCTTCACGCCCCATTTAACGATTGGCCGGTGGCGCCAATTTGATCGGCCGCCGCTAACCTTAGAACAAGAACTGGAGCACTGGCAGCATTACGAGTTTGGTCGTTCAACCGTCGACCAGGTAATCCTATTTCGGAGTGTGCTCAAACCCGAGGGAGCAGTTTACACCCGGCTTCAAACAGTAACGCTGAAGAGCGGCATGTGAAGGAGGCAGGAGATGGATGCGAATCGAGAGAAGGCGATTGACTTGGCTGTAAGCCAAATTGAACGGCAGTTTGGCAAAGGTGCGATCATGAAGCTCGGCGAGGGGGGCGTGGTCAAAGACGCCCCGGTGGTCTCGACCGGATCCCTCGGACTCGATATCGCTCTCGGCATTGGCGGCGTACCGCGTGGCCGAGTCGTGGAAATCTACGGCCCCGAATCCTCCGGCAAGACGACGCTGGCGCTCCAAATCGTTGCCGAAGCGCAGAAACTCGACGGCCTCGGTGCTTACATCGATGCCGAGCATGCCTTGGACTTGGGTTACGCAAAGAAACTCGGCGTTAAGACCGACGATCTTCTAGTCTCGCAACCGGACCACGGCGAACAAGCTTTGGAAATTGCCGAAACCCTGGTGCGCAGCGGCGCTATCGATGTTTTGGTCATCGACTCGGTTGCGGCCCTGGTGCCAAAGGCGGAAATCGAAGGAGAGATGGGCGATGCGCATATGGGCCTGCAGGCGAGACTGATGTCGCAAGCGCTGAGAAAATTGACCGCGACGATTGCGCGGTCCCATACCGTGGTGATCTTCATCAATCAGATTCGCATGAAGATCGGCGTGATGTTCGGCAACCCCGAAACCACCACCGGCGGCAACGCGCTTAAGTTCTACGCTTCAGTTCGAATGGATATCCGCCGCATCGGCGCGCTCAAAGACGGCGACAATATCGTCGGCGGACGCACCCGTGTAAAGGTCGTGAAGAACAAGATGGCGCCGCCGTTCAAAGAGGCGGAATTCGATATCCTTTACGGAACTGGTATTTCTCGAGACGGCGAAATCGTCGACCTTGGCAGCGAGATAGCCATCGTCGAAAAAAGCGGCGCCTGGTATTCCTATGGCGGGGAACGGATCGGTCAAGGGCGGGAAGCAGCAAAGCAATTTCTCAGGGATCACCCGGAGACCGCGGACGAGATCATGACCAAAGTGATGGAAAAAACCGGGGTTAAACGGGTCGCGCCTGACTCTCCTGCAGCCAGCGCCGCGGCCGCTCCGGACAAAAAAGAAAAAGGCAAAGGCAGGTAGTTTTCAAAGCTTATTCTGGCTGCAAAGAAAGATAGAACCGAATCCGAGTCACCCGGCTCGGAAGCAGATGCGCTTCAGCTAGCGCTGCGCTACTTGGGATACCGTTCACGTAGCGAAGCCGAGGTTCGACAATATCTGCTCCGACGGGGTTACTTGCCTGCCACCGACAAGGTGATCGAAAAACTTCGTACATCGCATTATCTGGACGACGAGGCATTCGCCCGAAACTGGGCGCTGGCGCGAGCCCAAAACAACGGTTACGGCCCCAAGCGAATCGACCAGGAATTGAGAAGCAAAGGCATCGACCAATCCCTAATCCGCGAGGCAATGCGTGAAACCTTCGATCAAGTGGACGAAGCCGAGCGGGCGAAGCGGCTTTTGGCAAAACGATTCAAAAGCGAAGATCTCACGGAGCCTAAAGCATTGCGCCGCGCCGCAGCTTATTTGCAGCGCCGCGGCTACGGCGGCAAAGTGATATTCGATCTGCTGCGCTATTCGATAGAAGAAGATTAACAGAGTTATGTTGACCGGAAACCAAATACGCAAATCTTTTTTGGATTACTTCGCCAAACGAGACCATACGGTCGTGCGAAGCTCGTCTCTAGTACCCGACAAGGACCCGACCCTGCTCTTCACCAACGCGGGGATGGTTCAGTTCAAAAACGTTTTTCTAGGCCAGGAGCGTTTGCCCTTCGCGCGCGCCACGAGCGCGCAAAAGTGCTTGCGCATCAGCGGCAAACACAATGATCTCGAAGCCGTCGGTCGCGATACCTATCATCACACCTCTTTCGAGATGCTCGGCAATTGGTCCTTCGGCGATTATTATAAAGCCGAAGCGATCGAGTGGGCATGGAATCTACTCATCAAGGAATGGGGCCTGCCCAAGGACAGACTCTACGCGACCGTTTACCTCAACGACGATGACGCCGAGCGCCTGTGGGCGAAGATCAGCGGTCTGCCCGCCGAACGCATCAGCCGCTTCGGTGAGAAGGAAAATTTCTGGGAAATGGGCGAGACTGGTCCCTGCGGTCCATGCAGCGAAATTCATCTGGATCGCGGGCCCGAAGCGTGCGATCGGCAAGATGTGCCGGGACACGAATGCCGGGTCAACGGCGACTGCGCGCGCTACATCGAGCTGTGGAATCTGGTTTTTATCCAATACAACCGCAAAGAAAATCGCGACGCGCATCACCGCCGTGCTGCAGAACGTGTTGTCGAATTACGACATCGATTATATGCGCACGCTGACCGCGACGACCGAGCGACTCGCCGGCAAGAAATATGGCGTGGATCCTGCGGCGGACATCTCGTTTCGGGTAATCGACGATCACGCCCGTGCCGTCAGTTTTCTAATCGCCGACGGCGTCATGCCGAGCAATGAGGGGCGCGGCTATGTCTTACGTCGGCTGCTACGCCGCGCCGCGCGCCACGGGCGCTTGATCGGCCTGGAACAACCCTTCTTGCATGAAGTCGCCAAAACCGTTGCGGCGGTGATGGGTGACGCCTATCCTGAACTGCGCGCCGAAGAGCAGCGCATTCGTGAAGTCATTCGCACCGAGGAGGAACGCTTCGATGAAACTCTAGAGAAGGGGCTCGCGCTGCTCGAGGAGGCCACGGCAAAACTCAAAAGAGAAAACCGGCAAATGCTGTCCGGTGACGTCGCTTTCCGTCTTTACGATACTTTTGGGTTTCCGCTCGATTTGACCG
>VBKX01000570.1:2303-2866 GCA_005879435.1 Deltaproteobacteria bacterium | reverse complement strand
TTCGGCTCAAACCCTGGGCGCTGTTCGTCAAAATCTTGTTGCCCGCGTCCGTGCCTTTCATTCTCTCCGGCATCAGGCTCGCCATCGGCCGCGGCCTCACCGGCGTGGCCATCGCCGAGTGGTTCGGCGCCACCGAGGGTTTAGGCTACCTGGTTTTCTTCGCCGGCCAGACGCTCAACGTGCCGACGCTGTTCGTCGGCGTCGCCGCGTTTGCCGTGCTGGGAATTGTCGGCTTCGAATTGGTCGGACGTTTCGAAGCCTATATCACGCCATGGAAAAAGGAAGCGCAGGGACAGTAAGCATGGCGGGCCCGGTATTGGAGCTAAGAAGTTTGCACAAAGAAATCCCGCGCAAGGACCGCGAACCGTTCAAAATTTTTCAAAACGTCAATCTCTAACTCCGCGATGGCGAATTCGTCAGTGTCGTCGGACCGAGCTGCTGCGGCAAGACGACGATGCTCCGGGTGATCAACGGTCTATTGGCGCGCACCAGCGGCGAGATTCTTATCGATGGCAGATCGGCGGACGCGATAGATCACGAGCTGGTGATGGGCTTCGTCTTTC
>VBKX01000570.1:0-2291 GCA_005879435.1 Deltaproteobacteria bacterium | reverse complement strand
GAAGGCCGCGGCCAAAACCCTAAGGAAGCGGAGCAGACCGCGCGCAAATATTTGGACTTGGTCGGCCTCAACGGTTTCGAGAATCATTATCCGCACGAGCTATCCGGCGGGATGCAGCAGCGCGTCAATCTTGCCCGCGCCCTGGCGGTAAATCCGCGGATTCTTCTGATGGACGAACCTTTTGCCGCCCTGGATGCGCAAACGCGCAATTTCATGCAGCTCGAGCTTTTGCGGATCTGGCGGGAAACCAAAAAGACCGTTATCTTTGTCACCCATATGATATCGGAAGCGATTCTTTTATCGGACCGCGTCATCGTGTTCAGCCATCGGCCCGGGACCATTCGATCTGAATTCGCCGTGCCGCTCGAGCGTCCAAGACGCATGGAGATGCGTTCCGACCCGCGCTTTTTGGAATTGGAAAACACCGTATGGAAACAAATCGAAGAAGAAGTGAACGCCTCCGGAGGTTTTGCTCAAATGTAGTTCAGCAAGGAGAAAGGATCGGGCATGAAGCAACTCATAGGAACGACCATCGCGCTCATCGGCGCGCTAAGTTTATCCGCAGCGGCTCTAGCGGCCGATGCCGGCATGCCGAAAATGCGCTTCACGCAGAGCGGTAATACTTCCTCAAGCTGGCCGCTGTACGTCGCCGAACAAAAAAAAATGTTCGAAAAAAACGGCATCCAGGTCGAAGTGATCATCATCCGCGGCGCCACGAATGTCGTGCGCGCGGTGCTGAGTGAGACCATCCCCATCGGCCGGATCAATCCGGATTATGTGATCGGTGCCGCCGAAAAAGGCGCAAAGGTAAAAATCGTCGCCGCCAACATGGAGAAAATCCCGTACGACATCTACGCGCGCCCCGAGATCAAAACCGGCGCGGACCTGAAAGGCAAAACCCTCGGCGTCAGCACGCTGACCGGCGGCACGACTTTGATGGTGCACGAAGTCCTGGAAAAAGCCTACAAGCTCAAGGAAAACGATTACAAACTTTTGGTCGTCGGCACCTCGCCGGAGCGCTACGCCGCTCTCAAGGGTGGCTCGGTGCAGGCTTCGTTCATGGGTCCGCCGTTCACTTTCCGAGCGGCCAAGGAAGGCTTTCGCAAGCTGGCCAATTTTCACGAATACTTGGGCCCGATTCTTTTCACCACCGACTTCGCGCACACGACCTATCTGAAGTCGAATCGCCAGGAAGTGGTGCGCTATCTCAAATCGATGATTGAGGCGACGCGCTGGCTCTACGACCCGAAGAACAGAGAAGAGGCCATATCGATCCACATGAGAGTGCTAAAATCGACGCGGGAGAGCGCCGAGGACGACTACAAATACCTCGTGCAGGATTTTCAGCCCATTCCGAGAGACGGCTTGGTCAGCAAGGTTTCCTTCGACAAGACCATGGACCTGCGGGCAAAAGAGGGAACTTATCAAGGCAAAAAGATTCCACCGGCGAGCGATTTTGTCGACAATTCATACATCGAAGAAGCGCTTAAGCAGTTGGGAAAATAATTCACAGCAGCAATAAACAATTAATTGGAAGGTTTTACGCATGAAACTAGTTCTCGGCATACTGACGGCATTAATCTTATTGACAAGCGCCGGCGCCAACCCGGCCGACGCCCAGGCGTTGAAGAAGATACGCATCGGCTATCCGTCGCTGAGCTTTCGCCAGTCCAACGTCTGGGTCGCGAAAGAAATGGGACTGTTCAACAAATACGGCCTCGAAGTAGAACCGATTTTTCTTCGGGGCGGTCAGATGGCCACGCAGGCATTAGTCGCCGGCGATCCGCCGATCGTCAACATCGGCACCGTGGTGCAGGCCAGTTTACAGGGCTACAACCTGGTTGTAGTGGCCGCCGTCGAAACGAAGTACGATCAGATTGTTTTCGCTCGCAAGGGCGTCAACAAGCTCGAAGAGCTCAAGGGCAAGAAATTCGGTATCAGCGGTTTCGGCTCGGCGACCCATAACGCCGCCAATATCCTGTTCCAGCATCTCAATCTAGAGGTCAACAAAGATGTCGCGCTGGTTCCCGCGGGGCCGGACGCGGAGCGGTTGGGAGCGATGCTGGCGGGGAGTCGATGCGACGTTCTTCACCTCTTCAGCGGCAGCACCGGCGCGAAAGAGCGGCTTCGTAGAACTCTTCTCCGTTGCGGATTTGGGAGTCGAAGTACAAGGCAATGGATTCGCCACGTCGCGCTCGTACATCGCAAGCAACCGGGACACCGTAAAAAACGCGCTCAAGGGTTTCGTCGAAGCGATCTATTATGTGTACGCCAACAAGAAGGAGGCGCAG
>VBKX01000098.1:1816-16057 GCA_005879435.1 Deltaproteobacteria bacterium | reverse complement strand
CAATCCACCGTAGAAAAGAAACAATCCCGGAATCGTCATCATGAGCACGAGCGCCGAAGAGGTAAGCATCCAAGCCGTGTCGCCTTTATCGATCTTCGGTAGTGGCGCAGCGGCTGTTGCTTGAGGCCCGCTTGGGACCGCCACAGCGGGAGGTTTAATCGTTTGCGTACTCTGCTGAGCAATGCTCAGGAATGGTATCGACAACAAGAGTAAAAAAGCGGTTAGAGTCACCAACGATTTCAGGCTTTGACGCGTCACAATTAACCTCCTTAATATGCGTAATAAATGAGCAATCAGATGTAAATTCAGAGTCGTTTTAGCCACTGACAGCAATGCTTATGCCGTAGTATGACAATACAGATAAATTAGTCATTCTAAGTATTTATATTTGATTTAGTCAAGTGACTCGAGTAATTGTGCACAATAATAGAGCAAACGCCTAAATTTTAGGCATATATCGACTGGACGGATGGTTCTGTAGCGCTGTTGTAAAGCGGATTTGTTTGTCGAAGAATTTGGAGAACTTCCGCCTGGCAAGCTAAGGTCAGGTGCGGATTTATTTGGGGAGAAAGAAACGCTTTGAGCGCGGGGAAGTGAAATCAACTACTGCGGGGATATGGAAGTATTCGCAAATTATTTGCTGCGAATGTACGGAGAAGGCTCGTGCTGATGGCACTTCCGCAACGGCGGGTATCCCCTGACCCGCTTGCAGTTAATGAATTAAGAAACACCAGATATCTCGCACGGAAGCGCAAACTGGATATTTTCCTCGACGAAACCGATGTGATTGACTTCGGCACCGTTTCTTTGGAAATATTCCGCTGCTTCTTGCACCAAACGTTCAGGGACTGATGCGCCGGAGGTAATCCCAACGCGCTTGACTCCCACCAGCCAGGCAGGATCGATAGCATGGTGATCGTCAACTAAATAAGCTGGTTTTCCTTCAGTTCTGGCGACGTTGCACATTTGATTTGAGTTTTCGCTGTTCTGCGATCCAATCACTAGAACCATGTCAACTACCTTACTGAGTTCCTTAACGGCATCTTGGCGGTTTTGTGTCGCATAACAGATATCCTCTTTTGCGGCTGTGACAAGCTTGGGAAATCTTGCCTTTAGCGCGTCCACGACCTCACGTGTATCATCGACGCTCAAAGTCGTCTGGGTCAAAACAACAATTTTTTCCTGGTCTGCAATCTCCAGTTCAATCGCGTCATTAACATTGGCGACAATTCGCACACGTTCCGGCGCTTCGCCCCTGGTGCCGACAATTTCATCATGTTTGGCGTGGCCCACGAGAACAATCCAATAGCCTTGCGCGGCGAATTTGCGAACTTCACGATGGACCTTTTCTACCAGCGGGCACGTGGCATCGATGATAACTTGCAACCGCTTCTCTTTGGCTTGTTTCCAAACGGCTGGCGAAATGCCGTGCGCGCTAAAAACAAGCTTCGCACCGGATGGAACATCGTCTATGGACTGAACAAAATGAACGCCCTGACCAGTAAACGCGCGGACCACGTGCAAATTATGAACGATTTCGTGAAAAACGTAGAGGGGCGGACCATGACGCCGAAGCGCCCTTTCTACGGTTTCGATGGCCATCTCCACACCCGCACAGAACCCTCGTGGTTTAGCCAATATTACCTTTTCAATTGCCATGTTTCACAACAAAGTCTGGAGGAATCAGCCGAGGGTGTCAACCCGATTGGCTACGCGGGAACGCTAACAGCAGTTATTACAATTTAACGGGAGCGATGGTCGAGGAGCGCGAGTATTTTTTCAGCCACCACATCAGCGCCATTCAATGGAACAGTCGGCCAGCGTCTGATCCGCTTCAGCAATCGAATGATGTACGGTTCGATATTGCCGGAAAGCAGATCGTCTTGCGGAATGAACTCCGCTACCGCCAAATCATTTAGCGCTTGAACCAGACGCGGATATTCAGGAAACTCACCTCGCTCCGTATAAAGTACCGGCGTTTGATGGGCGATCACGTCGGCGACAATCCCGTAACCTGGTTTGGTGACAATCACATCTGCAGCGCGAACCAGGTCTTGGTACTGGCGCTGAGCATCAGGTAGGGTTAACAAGTTGCCATCACGCCGCTTCGAACCGCCGGTCGCCACAAAATAATACTCGCCAAGCTGCTTTAGCCTCTTTTCCGGCAAGCGCTTAAGTCCGAGCCCGCCAAAGCTCAAAAGAACGATGGTCGCCGATTTTGGCAGATCGAATTTAGCTTTGGCTTCTTCTCTATTCAACATGGACATCCGCGCGATCCAAGGGATCGATTGCCGGATCGGGAAGACCTCAAGGTTGCACGGATATGGCAACGTCAAGGCCACGGTTGCTGTCTGGTAAAAGCTTTTCATTTCTTCGATCCATGGGAGAAACGCCGGATATGCTCCGAGATATGCACGGTAGATCCAGTCCCAAGTGAAATTTGCGATCGCAACCGACGGAATAGACGCCCGGGCGGCGATTTCGAAAGCGATCGGCGGAATATCGCCTAGAATTAGGCGAATGTCGTGCTCCTCTATGAATCTGATTTCCTTTCTTACCAGGCGCGGGATCTTGGCGTGCAACGCGCGGCCGGCTCGAAGTGTCTTACCGAGATCCATCTCTAGGCTATCCCTTTGGAGTATCCCCACGTCGATAGCCAGGCGGGACTCGGATCACTCGATTGGAGCGCACGGCATGACCAAAACCGTGTCCCGAAATATAATAAGCAATTGAACTCAAGCGGCTTTTAGATATATGAAGTTAGACAGTCCACGCTAAGAAGTAACGAAGAAATGTCAATCACCACGAATGGCCGCCAAAACTTCGCCAGGGGAGAATAGTATGACCGGAACGATAAAAAAAATCATCAGGCAAAAAGGATTCGGTTTTATTACTCCGGACGATGGCACAGAAGACGTTTTTTTTCACCGCGGCAGCCTCGCACCGCGCAGTCAGATCGAAGACTTGAACGAGGGTGATTCGGTACAGTTTCAGGTCAGGAAAGGGGAGAAAGGTCCAGTCGCCCTTGACCTGAAAGTTCGTTGACCACGTCGTGACGTAGCCCGCCGAGGCCGACTCTCATCAACCTGTTCACGAATGCAACTTCCTCGCTTCACGATCCGTCCCGGCTGAACCGCAGCAGTCCGAAATTCCATGTCCAGCAAGTCCGCCTTACTAACAGCGGTCACACGAGGATGGAACAGCAACGAGGCAAGGCTTGTGTATCAGTCCTGTTCTTCAGCGCGCTACTCATGGAGCTTGCATCTCTTCGTCAAATCGCGTTCCACGACTTGCAGGTCTATGACTGGATACAGAAACACCGATCATGCGCCCTCGATCGCGTCGCGTCATTCGTAAAATATTGGACCTTACGGGACTGTCGTCTTAATCTTCTCAGTGAGTGGCTGGGTATCGGGGTCGGCGGCACGTTCGCCGTGATCGTGATCGGCGGGGCGTTATTAGCGAATGGATAAAAGAATTCGTGTCGCGGCCCCGGCCCAGCACGTTATCATTTATCGATTACGGCAGTAGCTTCCGAGCGGTCATGTCACCAGCCCTTCGACGATTTTCGGCTCCACTTATTATTTGCTCTGCAGACCTGACGTAACCAAATGGTGGCAGAAATTACTTGGAATCACCATCGTTTCGGTGCTGATTTTGCTAGTGGGTTTTCAGTGGATTACTTCCACCCATCGCTGGTTTTCTGACGTCGTTGGCGGAGCCCTTATAGGTATTGGATGGTTCGCGGTTGCCGGTGCCTTCGCTTGCGCCTTTCTCGCTTTGCGATTGCTTCCCGCGTGGCGCGTCAATGTTCCGACACCCATGGTTTTGCGCGGTGATTCTGCGAGCCCAATCGAATCTCTCCGTCTGCACGCCGACTGAGGTTCAGAAACGAGAACGAAGTCTCGGCGCCGGAGCATTTCCGTTGTACTCGAATTTTCTGAGGCCGCAAAGATTGATCTACTTGCGCGTTTCGACTCCCTCCGGTTTGTGTTAGCGTGCCTGTAATCTGACCCGAAAGACGTTAATTCGATGGCGACCCCACATACCAATCGTTTAATCCACGAAACCAGTCCGTATCTGCTTCAGCATGCCCACAATCCCGTCGATTGGTACCCGTGGGGCGATGAGGCGTTTGAAAAAGCTAAAAGTGAAAACAAGCCGATCCTTCTGAGCATCGGCTATTCGGCTTGCCACTGGTGCCATGTGATGGAGCGAGAGTCGTTTGAAAATGAAAAAATCGCCGCGCTCATGAATGAATCTTTCGTCAATATTAAGGTCGACCGCGAAGAGCGGCCGGACTTGGACGAGATTTATATGAACTCGGTGCAAATGCTCACCGGCCGCGGCGGCTGGCCGATGACGATGTTTCTCACACCAGAGCGCAAACCGTTTTATGGCGGCACTTATTTTCCCCCGGAAGATCGCCAGGGCATGCCCGGGTTTCCAAGAATCTTACTGGGCGTGGCTCAAGCCTATCGCGAGCGGTCGGCAGACGTCGAAAAAAGCGTCTCGCAGATTCTTGAGGCGCTTCAGCGCATGTCGGAGTCTAACCTCTCGGACAAAGATTTTGCCCCGCAGATAATCGGCGAGAGCTGCGAAAAAATTGCCCGCGCCTATGACTCGGACAATGGCGGCTTGGGACAGGCGCCAAAGTTTCCCAACGCCGGCGTGTACGAACTCTTCTTACGTCATTATCATCACGCCAAGAGCGAACGTTATCTGGAAATGGTCGTTCATACGCTGAGCAAAATGGCCCAAGGCGGGATCTACGATCATCTGGGCGGCGGCTTTCACCGCTATTCGGTTGACGCCAAATGGCTGGTGCCGCACTTTGAAAAAATGCTTTACGATAACGCGCAGCTCTTGCGCATTTATGCTCAGGCGTTCGTGATCACGCACGAGCCACTTTTTAAATCGGTAGTCGAAGAAACCGCGGGTTATTTGCTGCGCGAAATGCTTCACCCCGAGGGTGGATTCTACTCGACTCAGGACGCCGACAGCGAAGGCGAAGAAGGAAAGTTTTTTGTTTGGACGCCGGATGAAGTTAATCGGTTGCTCGGGGAAGCGGACGGAGAAATTTTCTGCCGCATGTATGATGTCACTGAACAGGGAAATTTCGAAGAGAAAAATATCCTTCATCCGATTCTAACCATCGAGCAAGCAAGTAAATTTTTTCGTAAGGAAAGAGCCGAGATCGAAACACTTGTCGCCAGGGCCAAAGAAAAACTTCTCGCAGCCCGAGAAAAACGGATCAAGCCCTTTCGCGATGAAAAGATCATCACGGCGTGGAACGGCTTGACGCTTTCCGGCCTCGCTGAGGCGATAAAGATTTCCGATAATCCGGCCCGCACCGAGGCGGCGAATCGAACGATCGAGTTTATCTTCAATAAAATGTTCCGTGATGGGTTTCTGCTGCACGTGTACAAAGACAATCATGCCAAGCTCCTCGGGTATCTGGACGACTACGCCTTTCTGGCAATCGGTCTGCTCGATTTGTACGAAGTGATCTTCGACCGTTCGCTTTTGGAGCGCGCGTCGCAACTCACTGACACCCTGCTGCGTGAGTTTTGGGACGAGCGCGCCGGTGGATTTTTTTACACCGGCAAATCGCATGAGCAGCTCATCAGCCGCGCCAAGCCGATATTCGATGCGTCGATCCCGTCCGGCAACGCGATCGCGACTCAGTTGCTGCTCCGGCTTTATCACTTAACCGGCAATGAAGATTACCGCGTGCGCGCCGAAAGAGTTTTGCGCTCATACTATGAGGCGATGGAGGGCCAGCCTTTTGGTTTCGCTCACATGCTGTGTGCCATGGATCAATATCTGCACCCAGCTAAGGAAATCGTCGTTGTAGGAAACCGCGAGGATCCGCGCACGATCGACTTATTAAAGAATATTCACCAGCTCTATTTGCCGAACAAACTCTTACAGCTTGTCGGACCCGATCAGCCGCTCGCGGATATCTCTCCGATACTTCAGGGAAAAAGCCAGATCGGCGGTCAGCCGACGGTTTACGTTTGTCACAATTTCACTTGTTCCGCGCCGGTGACGAGTTGGCCGGCGCTCAAGCCACTATTGGAAAGCTAAGTTCACGCGTAGGCATTAGGTCGCGAGGACTCGTCGGGGCCGATGCTGAAACGGCGCCTGGGAGTTTAGGAAGGAGCCGGGCTTTTAGTCATCGTTTGAATGATTCGCTCGAGATCCGGCAGGGTGTAGTATTCAATCTCGATCTTACCCTTGCTCGTTCTAGCTTTTGGGATGAGCCGCACGCGCGTACCGAGGGCGCGCTGCAGTTCCTCGACGATTGATTTCAAGTCGGGATCACTGACGAGCATCGGCCGACGTCGCTTCCGACCCATGACCAAATGCCGCACCATCTTTTCGGTTTCGCGAGTCGAAAGTCCCTTCGCGATAACTTCCCGGCAGGCGGACACCATTAACGGTTCAGTGTGAAGCCCGAGCAGCGCGCGCGCTTGACCGGCGGGCAGATTTCCCGCTGACACTTCCTGTTGCACTTCCGTTGGAAGACTCAAGAGCCGGAGCGCATTGGCAACCGCTGGTCTGCTCTTAGCGACCTTCTCGGCCATTTCTTCCTGGCTCCAGTGAAACTCCTCTTGCAGGCGGCGATAGCCGTTGGCTTCTTCTATGGGATTTAGATCTTCGCGTTGGAGATTTTCCACGAGCGCAAGTTGCAGGGCTTCGTGATCGCTGGCTTCACGCACCACCACCGGCACGCGGCTTAGGCCTGCCTTCATGGCGGCGCGCCAGCGCCGCTCACCCGCGATTAGCTCAAAGCCGTCGCCCTTGGGTCGGACAACCAGTGGCTGAATGATACCCTGATTGCGAATCGACCCGGCGAGCTCTTCGATTTTACCTTCGTCAAAGGCGCGCCGCGGCTGGAAGGGACTTGGGGTAATTCGGTCGACGGCGATCTCAAACGGCGCTTGTTCGCTCCGTGTTTCTATTCTGGTCTCCGACGCGCTAGGTATCAGCGCGCTTAGACCTCTACCCAAACCTTTTTTCTGCATCGGCATTGTGCTCTCCACGGCTAATCAACTCCTTGGCTAGATCACGATAATCTTGTGAGCCCGCCGAAGCGGCGTCGTACAAGCAGATCGGTTTACCATAGCTCGGGCTCTCGCTCAGACGCACGTTTCGGCGAATAATCGTACGAAAAAGTTTGTCTGGAAAATGCGCGCGAATTTCTTCTACGACCTGGTGCGATATTCGATTACGACTGTCGAACATCGTAATCACGATGCCCTCGAGCCGCAGTGCCGGATTGAAGCTCTTCTGCACTAGGCTCACGGTTTCGAGAATAGAACTAAGACCTTCCAATGCGTAATATTCGCTTTGAATGGGTATGAGCAGCGAGTCTGCAGCTGTAAGCGCATTGAGCGTCAAGAGACCCAGTGATGGCGGACAATCTAACAGGACATAATCATATTGAGTGGTGATGGCCGCTAAAGCGTCCTTGAGCCGATACTCTCGTCGGTCACCGTTGACCAGCTCCACTTCAGCGCCAACGAGATCTTTGGTCGCCGGAACTAACAGCAGCTGCGGCAGCTCGGTTTGACACAGAACCTCGCCGATGAAACGGGTGCCATCAAGCACTTGGTACAGACTCGAAGTCAAATTAGACCGAGCGACGCCGAGACCGTTTGTGCTGTTCCCCTGGGGATCGATGTCAACCAGCAGACTTCTTTTCGACTCGAGCGCGAGCGAAGCCGCCAGATTGATCGTTGTCGTAGTCTTGCCGACTCCACCTTTCTGATTCGCTATAGCAATAACCTGACTCACATAAATTCTCTTTATATTTCAATACGTTACTAGATATATAGTTTATCTATACTATTATCACAGTGACTTGCAAAATAAAAGTAAATTATTCCGTTTCACGTGAAACGTGGAAAATCGAAAAGACATTCGGGATGCTAGACAAACGACAGGTATCTCAGGCAGTTTTTTTCTTGATGTAAAAGGAAAGCAATGAAATCGCGGCGGGAGTTATCCCGGGGATCCGGGAAGCCTGACCGAGGGACTGCGGTTGAATCCTGGTTAACTTTTCGCAGACTTCACGGGACAGTCCACTGATCTTGGCATAATCAATATTGACCGGAAGGGAGACATTTTCCATCCGTTGAAAGCGCTGCACGATTTCCAGTTGTCGATCTACGTAACCTTGATACTTAATATGAGTTTCCGCCTGGGCATCGATATCTCGATCATACGTCGGTGTTTCCGGATTCAAGACTCTAACTTGACCCAAGGAAATCTCAGGGCGTCGCAGGAGCTGAGCCAGAGACGCTTGGCTGCGCAGCGGCGCCGACTGAAACGATTCGAGCAGCGAATTTATACCAGCACTCGGCGCCATCTGTTGACTCTCAAGGTAAGTTATCAGGGCGGTAGTTGCCCGCCGTTTATCACTGGTCCGCTTGGTTGCCGCACCACTAGCTAGGCCGATTCTATACCCAATATCGGTTAAGCGTAGGTCGGCATTGTCTTCGCGCAACAAGAGCCGGTATTCGGCCCTCGACGTGAACATCCTATATGGCTCGTTATCGGTTCCCTTGGTGACCAGATCGTCGATTAACACGCCGATGTAGGCCTGTTCGCGAGAAAAAATTAACGGAGCGTCGCCGCGAGTGCTGAGAACAGCATTCATTCCGGCCACGATTCCCTGTGCCGCGGCTTCTTCATACCCGGTCGTGCCGTTAATCTGCCCGGCGTGATAAAGTCCACGGATCAACTTGGTTTCCAATGACGGATAGAGCTGTGTGGGTTCAAAGTAGTCGTATTCGATAGCGTAGCCGGGCCGCATTATATCAGCCGACTCAAGTCCTTCGATCGAGCGAACCATCTCGACTTGAACGTCCAAAGGCAAACTTGTCGAAAGCCCGTTCGGATATATTTCAACGGTGTCCAAACCCTCAGGCTCGAGAAAGATCTGATGTCTATTTTTGTCGGCAAAGCGATGGATCTTATCCTCGATAGATGGACAATAGCGGGGCCCGCGGCTCTTGATCACGCCCGAGTACATGGGCGAGCGATGAATTGCCGAACGAATGATCTCGTGGGTCCGGTTGTTTGTATAGGTGATATGACACGGCACCTGACGCTGAGTAATGCCTGAGCTTGAAAATGAAAACGGCGTCGGGTTCTCATCGCCGTGCTGTACGGCCAATTTGGAAAAATCTATCGTGCGCGCATCTAGCCTGGGGCATGTTCCGGTTTTGAGTCTGCCGACCTTGAAGCCCAAATTGACCAAAGACTCGCTTAAGCCATGAACGGCAAAGTCGCCGGCGCGACCTGCTGAGTAATTTCGATCGCCGATGTGGATCAGTCCCTTTAGAAAAGTCCCTGTGGTCAAAATTACCTTGCGACCATAAAACCTTTCGCCGATCTGTGTTTCGACTCCCTTCACTTCACCATTTTCAACAATCAGCGCCTCGACACTGCCTTGGCGAAGCGTGAGACCCGGGCAGGTTTCCAAGACGCGCTTCATTCGTTGACGGTAGAGCGCCTTATCTGCCTGCGCTCTGGAAGCCTGCACAGCGGGACCTTTCTTGGTGTTGAGAACCCGGAACTGAATACCAGTTTCGTCGATCGCGCGACCCATTTCGCCGCCCAGAGCGTCGATTTCCTTGACGAGATGGCCTTTGCCGATTCCTCCGATTGCCGGATTGCAGGACATCTGACCGATGTGGTCGAGATTTAATGTCAGCATCAATGTACTGCAGCCCATGCGAGCCGCTGCCAAGCATGCTTCAATCCCTGCGTGCCCGGCGCCAACGACAATCACGTCGAAAGCTTCTCTTTGCGCAATGCTCATAGTTTCACGTGAAACAATCTCGCTGAGCTGCCACGAAGCAGAATTTGCCTCGGCAATCTCAGAGCTATCCTACAGATTATTTACCAATGCAAAAGTTCGAAAAAATTCGCTCTAGAATATCCTCGTTGTTAATCAACCCGGTGATTTCCTCGAGTGCTTCGCGAGCTTCGTTGAGGTCAACTGCTATGAACTCCGAAGCGTAATTCTCGCTCGCTGCCATCGTCGCATGCTCTAACGCTACTTGCCCCCGCTGTAGCGCACTCCGATGGCGCAAGTTGGTAATCACTACAGGGGACTCGACTTCCGAGCCAAGGATTAAATCTCTCAAACTTTCTTTCAACCAAGAAATCCCTGCACCCGTTTTAGCCGAGACGTGACCGATTTTTTTCGAACATCTAAACCGCGTTAGTTTTTGCTGCACCAACGATTGAGGCAGGTCGCTCTTGTTAATAGCAACCAAAACTCTGCCGCGGCTGGCGCATTCGAGCAGCGCTTCGTCGTCTGGCGTGAGTTGTTGGGATCCGTCAAGTACAACTATAACAGCATCAGACTTGTCCATATGCCGGCGCGCCAAGTCAACACCCATGCGCTCGATCTGATCATCAGTTTCGTGAATACCCGCAGTATCCCAAAGCACTATGGGTAATCCGGCTAGGTTGATTGACTCCTCAATTACGTCTCGAGTGGTGCCGGCCACAGGCGTGACAATCACCCGGTCTTCGCCGAGGAGTGCGTTCAGCAAACTGGATTTACCGACATTTGGCCGCCCGCAAATGCATACCTTCGCGCCTTCTCGAAACAACTTTCCCCAATCGTAAGTATCTGAAATATAAGATAATTTATCTGAAAGGCCGGAAATTCTTCCGATCAGTTCCTGGCGCCGAAGTAGCTCGATTTCCTCTTCCGGAAAGTCGATCGCGGCTTCCACTTGAACCAAAATATCCAGCAACTCTTCACGCAATTCATCGACCCATCTGGATAGCGCGCCGCTCGTTTGGTCGAGCGCGAGACCCGCGCTTTTTTCCGTACGCGCGCGGATGAGATCCAGCACGGCTTCGGCCTGTGCGAGATCCAGCCGTCCGTTCAGAAAGGCTCGCTTGGTGAACTCTCCCGGCTCGGCTTGTCGCGCTCCTTGAGTTAAAACAAGTCTTAAAATTTGTCTGATTAGAAACGCACCGCCGTGACCGTGAATTTCGACCACGTCCTCACCGGTGTAGCTGCGCGGCTTGCGCATGATCGTGAGCAACACTTCATCGAGAACCCGCTCGCTCATCGGATCGCGGATTTTGCCGTGGTACAGCCGATGCGTTTCGAATTTACCACTCTTCCCATGCGCACGACAAAAAATCTTTGCCGCGATATTTTCCGCGCCGATGCCGCTGATGCGCACGATCGCAACTCCACCTTCACCGGGTGGCGTGGCAATCGCGGCAATCGTATCTTGTTCATACATAAGAGGCGCCTAATCTTAACAGCTCGGCGGCTGAAGGCAATAATCGCATTACGCGAAGCCGCTCTAGCGAGCATGACGTGTTCGCGACCCAATGCTGGGTACGATGAGAATACCTACGAATTGCGGATGGAAACACCAGGGCAATCCGCTATGCCTGTGTGTTTCTTGGTCTAGTCTGCGATATCGACTAGGGTCGGGGGTTTACCGGTGATCGCTATCCAACTTAGAGGCACGACGAAATAAAACGGCACCCGCCCGATTCGTTTCGGCGAATCGCACGAGTGCCGCTATCAAAAGGATTTTTTAAAATTATCGTCTGACCATCGTCAGTGTTGCGCTCTTGGTCACGCCGCCATATGTGGCCGCGATGCTGACGCTGGTCTTCCTATTCACTGTCGTTGCGACGTTAAACGTCGCTGAGCTCGCGCCCGCGGGGATGGTAACGCTCGGCGGAACGCTCGCCCGCGTCGAGTTGCTGCTCGCGAGAGTCACCACTGCTCCACCGGTCGGCGCGGGCGAGGTGAGATTTACCGTTCCCGTCGAACTCGAACCGACGACGACCATCGACGGATTGAGCGTCACGGACGAAAGGGTCGCAGGCGCGGCAGCATTCACCACCAGCGCTGTCGACTTGCTCACGCCCGCGTAAGTCGCCGTGATGTTTCCCGCGGTCGTCGCGCTGACCGAGGTCGTGTTTATGGTGAAATTGGTCGACGAAGAATTTGCCGGAACGGTGACAGAACTCGGCACTGTGGCGGCGGGATTGGCGCTCGATAAAGTCACAAGCGCGCCCCCCGATGGCGCGGGCGAGGTCAAGGCAATGGTTCCCGTCGCGGTTTGCCCGCCGATCACCGTCAATGGATTTAAACCCAGCGAATTCAAACTTGCCTGGCTGGTTGGAGCCGGATTGTAGCCCAACTCGATCACCTCCAAATCGCTGGCGGTCACATTGCCGAACGCTGGATTGAGAATATCGTTGTTCCAGCGGGTGTCATACGTACCGGTGATATACATATCGGAGCCGTTATCGGCCACGATCAAACCGAACTTCTGCATGGCGCGAAGGATTTTTTGCATATTCGGATCGCTTGTGCGCTGAGTAATATTGACACTCGACTTCAAGCGCAGCCGCGCTCCCATCGGCAAGGCGCCGGAAGTCGAACCGGCGCGGTGCGACGCCGGAAAAACGTATCCGTTGGATGCGCGTACGGTTACCCTCAGTGCGTGGCGAATTTCCGTAATCGCCGGATCGTAAACTTCATCGTACCTGACCAGCCCGGGAAGAATTGCCAAACCCGCCGCGTCCGCCGACGTCCAAGTATCCGGTCGCCGGTTATTCGTGTTCATGTCAAAGAATGCGCCGGAACCCGCGACCCACTTCCCCTGGCTCGAACTGTAAAAAACGTTGTAGAGCTTGGCGATCTTGGCTGCTGCGCCGGTCGACATTGCCGGGATCGCCGCCTTCAATCCAGCGCGCCTGTGTAATGGCTTCGGGGGAAATCGGATAAAAAGGAAAACTTACACCGGTGTTCAGATTCACGCCGTCGCTCTCATCCCAATATTGAAACTGCACGCTCTGCAAATCCGCATTCGTAACGCCCGTAACCACCGCGTACGGTATTCCGTAAATTCCGTTCGGCGTGCTGGTGTCGTTACCGCCAAAGTCAGGATGCAAACGGCGCGTGCCGCCGTTGTTGATGAACGAAATGTAGTTGGCCGAATTTCCATCCACCGGCCAACTACTGATATCACGATTCCACCAGTTATCGGCCGGCAAAAGCGTCAACGGCTGCGGCAGTGCGCCGCCGCGAATGGAACTCATCGCCCACGCTGGAATCGTCGAAGTGGTTTGAAATGCCAGCAAGGTCACGAGTGCGACCAGCGACGGCAATCGCTTGGTCAAACGACGAAAATAACGTCCAATCATGCGCTCCTCCCCGGATGAAAATCAAAACCTCAGGAAGACGGCGCAAGCGTCATGCCAGCAACAAGATGAAAAAACCCCGCGTGGAGCTACCAAAACGTCCTGCGAGATCAGCGATCAAAGAACCCCTGCGCATAATCGGAAGGCGCGCGTGACATAACTGTTCGCGCGCCATCACCCGAAAAGCGATACCCAAGAAAAGAAACTTATGCGGAAGATTCAGGAAGACAACGGAGGAATCAGCCGGATACCAAAGTCTTTTGCCGTAGGGTGAGATCTTCTTGGCCGGAAAAGGCAAATTTCTGCAGCGCGTCTTGACTGAGTTCGATACCCAAGCCGGGTTTCTCTGGCGGAATTAAATAACCTTCTTGAACCTTGAACGGCTCGCGCAACAACTCCTCGCGCAGCGGATTATAGGTGTAGTCGAGTTCCATCACGATACAATCCCTAAGCGCCGCAGAGAGATGAACGCTGGCGGCAAGTGCCACGCCGTCGCCCCAGGTGTGAAAGGACACCGGCACTTTGTGCTTGGCGGCCAGCGCGGTAATTTTTTTTATTTCTGAAATACCGCCGGCGCGCGCTACATCCGGTTGGATGAAATCCACCGCCTGGCGCACGATGAAATTCTCGAATGCGTAACGGGTATGCAGATTTTCACCGACGGCAATCGGTGTCTTGCCTTTCTCGCGAAGAATTGCGTGCCCTTCGATATCTTCCACAAACAAAGGCTCCTCGAGCCAGAAAGCGCCGCACTCGGCGAACGCATCGGACGCTTTGAGCGCCACATCCACGCTGTAGCCCTGATTCGCGTCGGTCATGATGATAAAATCTTTTCCTAACTCCTGACGTACGGCGCGCACAATGCGAATATCTTGATCGAGATCGAACCCGACTTTGATCTTCACGCCGTGAAAACCCTGATCGGCAAATCCGCGCGCGCGTCTCGCCACTTTGGACGGCTCTTCAGGATAAAGCGCCGTCGCGTACACCGGAACTTTGTCGCGGTATTTGCCGCCGAGCAATTGATAG